>DASXEJ010000336.1 GCA_036490175.1 Pirellulales bacterium
CTGACCTATCTCAAACTCAGCGGTAAGCAAGTGGGCTTGCTGATCAATTTCAATGTGCCCGTTCTGAAAGATGGCATAAGGCGCAGGATTCTCTGATCAAAGTGCAACGCCTTTGAAATTTTTCGAGAACCATAAACGTGCGAAGGACCTTTCAACACCTTCTGCATGTCTCCGTGCCTCCGTGTCTCCGTGGTGAAAGTCTTTATTCCCATGTTTTGACGATGCGCCATGCCCGATCCGCCCCCTGCGAAACGTGCCGTTCGTTTTTCTTCTACGCCGCGAGCAAGCGCGGTGCGGCCTGCAGTCCGTTATGCCGAGTTGCACGTCAAGACGAACTTCTCGTTTTTGGAGGGAGCTTCGCATCCGGATGAACTGGTCGCTCGTGCGGCCGAGCTGAACTATGCGGCCTTGGCCATTACGGATCGCGATAGTCTGGCAGGGGTGGTGCGCGCTCATGCCGCGGCCAAGGCCGTGGGGCTAAAGCTTTTGATCGGCGCCGAAGTGCACCTGCTCGACGCACCCGCGGTTGTTCTGTTGGCCACCGATCGGGCGGCGTATGGGCGACTGGCGCGGCTGCTCAGCCTGGGGCACCGCCGTGCGCCGAAGGGATGTTGCGAGCTACGCCTGGACGATGTGGCCGAGCATGCCGAGGGCCTGTTGGCGCTAGTATCTTTGCAGGATGCCGAAACGGAACCTGGGAATCTGTCTCGACAGGACCAAGCGCGCGGAGCAACCGCGGGCGGCTTCGCGGAAGATGTCGCGGACGAAGTTGCGAATGCCAGCAAGAACAATAACGAGGCAGCGACAGCCTTGCGCCTCTCGTCCGGCTTTTCGCGGCATCAGGGCCAGCGGATAAAGAACTGGCTGGCTCGCTATCGTGAAGCTTTTGGCGATCGCTGCTACGCGCTGGCCGAGTTACACCGGGGGCCGGATGACCAGCGCCGGCTCGCGGAAATGATCGAGAAGGCGGGGCACGCGCGGGTGCCGCTGGTGGCTGCCAACGACGTGCATTATCACGTCCCCCCGCGGCGGGCGCTGGCCGACGTGCTGCTGGCGACGCGTTTGGGCACGACGGTCGTAGCGGCGGGGCCACAGTTATCTGCCAACGCCGAACGGCATTTGAAATCACCCGGCGAGATGGCCGAACTGTTTGCCGCCTTCCCTGCGGCTATCGCGCGCACCTGTGAGATAGCGGATCGCTCGACATTCTCTCTTGAGGAATTGCGTTACGAATATCCCGAGGAACTTTGCCCGGCGGAAATAACGCCGCTGGCTCATCTGACGATGCTCGCCTGGCAGGGCGCACAGCAACGTTATCCGCAGGGAATTCCAGACAAGATTCGCACGCTGGTCGAGCACGAGTTGAAACTGATCGAAGAGTTGCACTACGAGGCGTATTTTCTCACCGTGTGGGACCTGATGCGATATGGCCGCAGCCGCGGCATCCTTTGCCAGGGACGCGGATCGGCGGCCAATTCCGCCGTTTGTTATTGCCTGGGAGTTACCTCGGTCGATCCGGCGCAGATTGCGGTGCTGTTCGAGCGATTCGTCAGCCGCGAGCGTAACGAGGCTCCGGACATCGACATTGATTTCGAGCATGAACGCCGCGAGGAGGTGTTGCAGTACGTATACGACAAATATGGACGTGATCGCGCTGGCATGACCGCCGAAGTGATTACATATCGCCCACGCTCGGCCGTGCGCGACGTGGGCAAGGCTCTGGGGCTGTCGCTGGATCGGGTCGACGCCCTTTCCAAAACGCTGGATGGCCATCACGACGAGCATCGTTGGAGCGATCGGCTGCGCGACGCCGGCGTGGATACCGAAAGCCTGGTGGGGCGCCAGTTGGCTGCGTTGGTCGAACAGTTGATCGGCTTTCCTCGCCATCTTTCCCAGCATGTCGGAGGCATGGTGATCACGCACGGGCCCTTGTGCGAAATGGTGCCGATCGAAAATGCCGCCATGCCCGGCCGCACGGTGATCCAGTGGGACAAGGATGATCTAGACGAGTTGGGGATTTTGAAAGTCGATTGCCTGGCACTGGGCATGCTGACCGCGATTCGCAAATGCTTTGACCTGATCGAGCTTCATTGTGGCCAACGATGGACCTTGGCCACAGTGCCGGCCGAGGATCCGGCCGTGTACGAAATGATCTGCCGCGCCGACACCATCGGCGTATTCCAGATCGAAAGCCGCGCGCAGATGAGCATGCTGCCGCGGCTACGGCCGAGCAAGTTTTACGATCTGGTGATCGAAGTGGCCATCGTGCGGCCGGGGCCGATCCAGGGAAACATGGTGCATCCCTACTTGCGCCGGCGTGCCGGGCTGGAACCGGTCACTTATCCCAACGACGCCATTCGCGATGTGTTGGAAAAGACCATGGGCGTGCCGATCTTCCAGGAGCAGGCCATGCGGCTGGCCGTCGTGGCGGCCGGTTTCACGCCGGGGGAAGCGGATCAGTTGCGTCGCGCGATGGGGGGCTGGGGCCGGCCTGGCGTGATCGAGCAATTTCGTCAGAAATTGATCACCGGGATGCTGGCTCGCGGGCTGTCGGCCGAGTACGCGGCGGGCGTGTTTCAGCAGATCAGCGGCTTTGGAGAATATGGCTTTCCAGAGTCGCATTCGGCCAGTTTTGCGCTGTTGGTTTATGTCTCGGCCTGGCTCAAGCATTACTATCCAGACGCGTTTGCCGCGGCGCTGTTGAATAGCCAGCCGATGGGTTTTTATGCGCCTGCCCAGTTGGTGCGCGATGCCCGCGAGCATGGCGTAGAGGTACGGCCTGTGGACGTAAACCACAGCCAATGGGATTGCACGCTGGAGGCAGGCGATTTGGATTCAGCACAGGACGCGCGAGAAGGTCCTGCATCTTCTTCTTACGCGGCAAGAGGGGCAGGACGGGCGCTACGTCTGGGCATGCGCTTGCTGCGAGGGTTGCCCAGTGGCGTGGCAGAAAAGATTGTCGCGGCGCGTGGCGCGACTCCGTTCCACTCGCTGGCCGATCTCGCCCGGCGGACGGGGTTGGGGCGGGCAATGTTGATGCGGCTTACAAAGGCAGACGCCACGCGGTCGCTGGCGCTCGATCGGCGCACGGGATTGTGGCAGGCGCTGGCCGAAGAATCGCAGGCCCGGGCGCTACCGTTGTTCGATCGTTTGCCGGGGGATGCGGAAGAAGAACCGGCTGCGCCGCTGCCTACCTTAACGACGTATGAAGAAGTGCTGGCCGATTATCGGACGGCGGGTCTATCGTTGCGGGCACATCCGATGTCGTTTTTGCGAGCGAGGCTCGAGCCGCTAGGGATCTTGCGGGCTGGCGAATTGGCCACGGCGCGGCCGGGGCGCCAGGTGCGCGTGGCCGGCCTGGTGTTGGTACGGCAACGCCCGGGCACGGCCAGCGGCGTCACCTTCGTCACGCTAGAAGACGAAACCGGCGTGGCTAATCTGATTGTTCGCCCCGATGTCTGGCGACGCTATCGCGCGGCGGCCAAGCATGCCGCGGCACTGATGGCCCAAGGACGGCTGGAGCGACAGGGCCAGGTGATTCACATCCTGGCCAATAAGTTGGTGGACGTGGTGCAGATTTCGCAGCGGATCGACTCGCAATCACGGGATTTCCGGTGAACGAAGCCGTGCCTGGCACGGGCACACGCCGACGCCCTCACTCGCCCCCTTCGCGGCGGCCGGGCTGCGTGCCGATGTCGTAATGCATCTCTTTGAGAAATGTCAGCAGGTCGGCCATCTGCTGTTGATCGACCGTTTTCTCGAGTCCTTCGGGCATGAGCGACTTGTCGCTGCTGGCGATCTGGTCGATCTCGCTTTTCAGGATCGTTTGTTCAATGTTCTTGTCGCGTCGCAGCGTGATGCTGCTGGCGGTTTCGGCCGCGATCAATCCGGAGTGAATCCCGCCGGAACGATCGATGATCGTGTACTGAATATAGGCCGGCTGCACCTCGCGATTGGGATCCAGGACGTGCAGCAGCAACTCTTCGGGTGTGCGATGCTTGGTCAAAGCCAGGTTTGGCCCTACGGCCTGACCTTGCGCGCCAATCTGATGACAGGCCATGCACTCACGCTGGTAGATTTTCTCGCCGGCCGCCGAATTCCCCTGTAGCGCGAGCGCCGGCCGGTAGCGATCATACACCTCTTGACGAGGGCTGGTGTCGACCTCGAACAGCTTTTCGGCACGGAGCCGCACCGCCACGTCGCGATGCGCCAGCAGCATGCCGCGCTCGACGCGGGTGACCTGGTTGGCGGCTGCTTCGCCGCTCTCGATAGCGGCGACAAACTGTGCCAGCCACTCGGGCCGGCCGAACAATGCCTGTACCGCAACGGCGCGCACGCGTGGCGTATATTGCCGCCAAGGCGCCAGCAATAGCGCTGCGACTTCTGGATTGTCGAACGTGGCCAACGCCTGCACGGCGTTTCGCTGCGCTTCCTCGGGTTCGTGCGGCACCAGCAGGCTCGCCAGCGATTCACTGACCTGGTCGAATTGGCCACATGACAATGCCGAAATCGCTTGAGATCGCTCGCCCGGCGGCGTGTCCGGGCTGGTTACTTGCCGCTTGGCATCGGAAACGACATGGTCGACCAGCGCCGCTGAGCTTGTCGAAAGCCGGGGTCGCAACCGTTGCAAACTGGTCTCGGCACCGCGCAAGCCGCTCGCCATGCCCAGCAGGATCGGTTGCATGGTCGTCCGCGAGACAGCGGCGGCGGAATTCGCTAGCGCGTCAAGCAAATCCGCAGCCTGACGATCGTGGTCGTCGTCACGCCCGACAAGAAAAGCCAAATGTCGCAGCAAAGTTGCATCGCACGAGTTTCCAGCGGCCGAGTCGAGTCGTACCACGTTTAGCAAGAACGCACGGGCGCGTCCTCGGCTGGAACTGAGTAGGGCCATGCGAATCCAGGGGTCGCTGCCGTCGCGGCGCGCGATGATTGTGAGACCGTTAACAGCATCTCTCTGGGCAGCTTCGTCACCGCCAATCTCGCCCACCGAGAACGCAACCTGAAAGCGCACGCGCGGCGATTCATCCGCTGCCAGGCGCACGACAAGGGCCCGCAGGTCTGCGGCCTCGGTCAATCGGGATTCGGCCAATCGCACGGCATGCTCGCGGACGCCGGAACTTGTGTCAGCCAAGGCGACGCGCAGATCGTCGTTCGTTAATGCGCCGAGTTGATCGAGCGTGTAGAGGGCGTGCAGCCGCGCCAACTCGAACGAATTCTCGCTGGCCATCTGCCGCAGCGGCTCGACAGCGGCTTTGTCTTGTCGTTCGCGCAGCAGACGCTGCGCCGTATCGCGCCACCAGCCGCCGCGATGCGCAAGCGCAGCTACCAGGTCCGCCGTGCTGGCCGAGTTCAATTGCGGTTGCGCGGGGGTCGTAAATCCGTCGGGCGTGATGCGATAGATCCGACCGCGGCCTTGGCTTCGCAAGTTGATGCGCGTCACCACATCCCACGGCACGTGTACCGATTCGATTACCTCGCGGGCCATATCGGTGACGTAAACGCAGCCATCCGGGGCATTGAGACTATTAACAGGCCGAAACCAGATGTCGTTCGAGCGGACGAATTCTGTGTTATCGTCGGCGCGCAGCGAGCGAAACGTCACGCCGTCCGGCTCCAGACGGCGGCGATGGATCAGGTTGGTCTGGCCGTCACCAACGATTAGGTTGCCGCGATATTGCGGCGGATAAGCATCGCCGCGATAGATCACCAGGCCCGCCACACCGTCCAATACGTCATGGCTCAGCCCTGTCGAGTTGGCCGAACGCTCGCCCAGGGCCAATCGCCGCGTCGAACGCACGATGCGCCAGCCTTCGAGCGGGCTGATTCGAAAAATCTGCACGGCGCCCGGCGTCAGATCGTTCACGGCGCTGGGAACGGCCAGTAACGGATTGCGGGCCAGATAGCGATTGGGCAGCATGACCTGCATCGACGGGTCGGCCTGATCGCACAGGAAACGATTTCCCCAATCATCGAAGGCGTTGCCGAACTGTCCTCCGCCCGTGGTCAACTCAATGCGCATATTTTCGGGATCGAAACAGAAGTCTCGCCCGCTGATGGCCACGGGTTCGGCGGCCGGGTCATCCTCGGCGCGGATTTGGCCGCCGTTCTTGGACGTGGTGGCGTAGATTTTGCCGTCCAGGCCCCAGGCCAGGTTATTGACCGAGCCTTGTTCGTTTTGCGTGCCAAAGCCAGAGTACACAATACGGCGCACGTCGGCCTGTCCGTCACCGTCGGTATCTTTGAAGTAGTAGATGTTGGGTGCCGCCGCGACAAAGACTCCCTGTCGCCAGGGGACCACACCGGTGGGCCACAGTAATTCGTCCGCGTAGGTATAGCTCTGGTCAAAGTGGCCATCGCCGTCGGTATCGACCAGCATGCGCACGCGGCCGGTCGGCTTGTCCCCTTGCTGAGGACGGTAGGGATAGTCGCGCATCTCGGTGACGAACAAGCGGCCTTGTTCGTCGAAGGCGGCTGCCACCGGATCCACGACGTCGGGTTCGTGAGCCAGCAGATCCATACGAAAGCCGGGAATCGTCTCGAAAGACTTAAGTGCTTCGGCCGGCTCACGAGCGGGAACGGGTTTGAGAAGTTCGTCGAGCTGAAGCTGTGGCAACAGGGGAGCAGTACTGCTCGTTGTCGGGCCGCGCACTCGCGCCTGCGCGGCGGGCGGATCGTGCCTGGGCCGGCTGGCGATTGCCAACCAGGTAAGACCACCTAGCATGCAAACGATAAAGATCCGCGTCGACAGGCTCATCGATCCTCGCATCATCGCGACAGGTTCGGGCTCTCAGCGCCGCAGCCACATGCCGACGGCGCACGACCGGCGGTCCTCGCCCCGCACCACATGATAAGCCCGCCGGAACGCAGTCGCCAGAATCGGCCGCCGGCGAACCTGGGCAACCAGTGCGTTTTTTTATCCCGCCAAAAACGGCCGCAGGCCCGCCAAATGTCGGCGGGAGTCATGATTTCCACCAGCGCTTTGCTTACCCGCGGTGGACCCCTTACAGTTGAGGGTCGCATCGTGGGCACGTCGCAGGGGCTGTTGTGCATGATCGAAATCCGCCATCTCCGCAAACAGTACGACAGCACTGTCGCGATCGACAATTTGAATCTGTCGATTCCCGAAGGTGAGGTTTTTGGGCTGATCGGGCCCAATGGCGCGGGCAAGACGACTTTGATCCGCATACTCGCCACGCTGATGGAACCCACCTACGGCGAGGTGAAAATCGCCGGCATCGACGTCTGCGAAGCACCGCTAGAAGTGCATCCGCTGATCGGCTACATGTCCGACTTTTTCAGCATGTACGAAGACATGCTGGTGTGGGAATACTTGGATCACTTCGCGGCTTGTTACGGCATCGAGCGGGCGCGGCGCGAGCAGCTTATCGACGACGTTTTGGAGCTGGTCAGCCTCGAGGTGCGTCGCGACGACAAGATCAAGGCGCTGTCGCGTGGGATGAAACAGCGGCTGTGCTTTGCCAAGACCCTGCTGCACCAGCCGAAGGTGTTGCTGCTGGACGAACCGGCGTCGGGGCTGGATCCGGCAGGACGAATCGAATTCCGCGAGATTCTCAAGAAGCTGCGCGACATGGGGCGCACCGTGCTGATATCGAGCCATATCCTGACCGAGATGGCCGACTTCTGCACGTCGATTGGCATCGTCGAGCAGGGGCGCCTGCTGGCCAGCGGCCGCGTGGAAGATATTTTGCGGCAACTCAAATCGCGAATGCGGCTCGTCATCGAAGTCGCGGCCGAGCAACCACGGCTCGTGGCATTGTTAAAGGAAGAGCCTGCGGTGGAAGAGTTGGAGACGCGCGACGGCCACGTGACGTGCGCTTGGGGAGCCGCCCGAGAGGATCTGCCCGCGCTGCACCGGCGCTTGGTGCAAGCCTCGATCCCGTTGGTCTCGCTGAGCGTGAAGAAGGACGATCTGGAGGATATATACATGCGCATCTCGGGTCATCGGACGAGCTAAATGGTGAGTCGTGTCGAATGTCTCAGCCGGCAATGCCAAATCAAACTGTGGCGGCACGCGTACGGCATGAAATTCGATCCTGGTAGTTCGTGCTTCACACGGCATTCGCAGCTTAGATCCTGGACGTTGGATTTATAAGATCTTGGCCCATTCCTTATCTGCAAGCAGCTCTCATGCGACTTGACTACTGGAACGATCCGCTGGTGGTGAGCGCATACCGTGTGCGGTTTCGCGGCAGCGGGCCGTCGATTGTCGCCGGTACGTACTTTCTGGCGTTAGTTACGACCGGGGGCATCCTACATCACTATCTGGCGGCCGACCCGAATGTGTCCTGGGTGCGGGTCTATTTTATCGTTCTGATCTCGGTGGAAGTTGTGATCACCGGCTTGTTCGCCATGATGGCAACCTGGCAATCGATGCACGCTGAGGTCGTGAATCGCACGCTCGACTATCAGCGGATCGCGGCGGTAGCGCCGCGCGACATATTGCTCGGCAAGCTAGTCGGCGAGCCGGCCCAGGGTTACTTGATGGCGCTGGCCGGATTACCCCTTTTGGCCTGGTGCTGGGGTATGGGCGCCGTCTCCCTGGAGGCGTTGGTACTGCTCGTCCTGCAGGTGTTTACCACGGCGATTTTGCTAGGCACGCTGGGACTGGTGCATCCGTTGGACACGGGAGGCGACAAGAGCAAAACGTCCGGTCGCACGATCAGGAATGTGGCGCTGATAATTTTCGGCGTGTACGCGATGCAGATGTCGATCTTCATGTCGCTCATGGGCAACCATCCATTGACGCAAGTCCCACTGGGATTGCTGACGCCCGTGTTTTCGATCACGGCCGTGGCGCGCGAGATGCCAGAGGAATATGGCCTGCCATTTTATTCCTGGCGCGTACCGTGGCTGTTTCTCACTCCGGTGACCCAACTAGCGGTCGTGGCCATCGTTTTGCACTCGATCACCCGTCGTTTGGTCAGTCCTGTGAACGTGGCATTGGGCAAGCCGATCGCCTATGCGATCCTAGCGGCGATCGACGTGATCGTGATCGGGGCGATGCTGGATCCCCGCACATTTCCACCGGCGCTCGACATGCGTGTCGCAGCGTTTTGCTTGGCGCATGTCGTCGCCTCGTTGCTGATTGTCTTGACGGTCACGCCCAACCGTGAATGTTTGCGAACCTGGATCTGGCGGCTCCGTGGACGGCAGCCGTGGTGGAAAGATGCATTGGTCGGCGAACGCTCAGAGAATTTCGGGGCGCTTGTCGCGTTCTGCCTGATGGGACTCGCCGCAGGCATGCTTTTAATCATCTTGCCTGCCGGCGCGCAGGTGGCGCCCGTTGCCGTGGGAGAACGAGTGGCGTTCTGTTTGCCGCTCGTGGGCACGATGTGCCTGCTGATTTTGGCAGTGGGGTCGCTTTACCAATTGCTGGTGTCAATCGGGACGGCTGGCGCGACGATATTTGTCGGACTCGTGGCCACGATCGTGATCGTTCCGCACATGGCCGGCGCTTACCTGCAGATACCGGAACTGATGGCCGCGAGCCCTTCGGCACAGTTTACGCAGTGGATTGCGGAGGTGCCCCCGAGCTTGCCGCTGTGGCCGCTGGTGGCGGTTTACGGCACGATCCTGATGGTCTCTCAGTACGTGCTTCGTCAGCGGATCAAGAAAAGCAGCGCCGCGGTTGGGCGCATCATTGCCGGGATGCTGGCCGAACCGGTTCCGGCCGAGTCGGTCGCCAGCGGCGCGTAGTGATTCCCAGCGAAACGCTGATTCAGCGCGCGACGCGAATTATGCTCGCGCGGCGGGCGCCGCGCGAAAGCATTTGAAGGCCCGCGCCCAATGCGGCCGCGAACTACGCATCGCGCCGCACGAGGCCCACGGACCAGGCCAACGGCCCAGGGCTGACGTCGACGTTTTCGAAATGAAACGGCCGGATCCATTCGATGTTGAACATCGTGCCCAACTCGGTGCGAATTTCTTGCTCGCTGACGCGCGGAGGACCTTCGCTCGTAGATTCGTCGTTGGCGTTGCCGGTCAGCAGCAAGAAACGGGTGCCCGGTCGTGTGAGCCGGTCGACGGTAGCCAGATAGCCTGGCAAATTCGTGCGCCGCACGCAGTGGTAGCAACCGCGATCGAAGACGAAATCAAAGGGTTGTTGAGCCGGCATGGCCGCTACATCGGCGACGAAGAAATCGATGCGCAACAGCGCTGTTTGCGCGTGTTGACGGGCGCGATCAATGGCCACGGCCGAAATATCGGCGGCCGTCACCCGAAATCCCTGCTGGGCCAGGTAAATGGCGTTCGTGCCCGTGCCGCATCCCAGTTCGAGGGCGCTACCGGGAGTAGCAAATCCCTCGGCGAGCACGCGCACCAGTTCCGCCGAGGGGCGCTGCGTGTCCCACGGTAGGTCGCCTGCTTGATAGACCTCGTCCCAGTCGCGGGATGTGACGGTTTTGGGGCGTTCCGCCTGGCTCATTATAGCGCCTCCGCGCGGGTAACTGATTTGGGAACCATCGCCGCTGAATTATAGGCGCTGATGCCACGAGAAGGCTAACACACTTAAAAGTGCGCCAGGGAGCCGTATGCCTGAGGTGCGGGCTTGCGAAATTGTGCCGCGACACCCTCTGCCAGTCGAACGACCAACTTGATTGCGAACGGACCAATCCGATTACGCAGTGCCGCGAGATGGCCAGTGGCGACAGAGCGATTGATATCGCACCGCTTGCAGACCCGGTAGCGGCGATCCGGCGCACACTTTCTGTGCGCAGTCAGTGCCGGACGCGTTATCGACCGATTTGGTCGAGCGTTGTGATAGGGGTCTCGATCGTCCCGGCGATAAGGTATTTGCCCTTGCCTTTGCGGGTTACTTTCGAGCCGCCGGCCGCGGTTTTGAGATGCTTCCGTCCGGCGAGCTGCATCGTGCCCCCCTGGAAGTCGTACGACACGAAATCTTGCGTGCGGACGATCTCGTGATCGTTGCCCGCGGCATCTTTGGCCACAAAGCGACCGGTTTCGCGCGTCTCGTGTCGATCCATTTTTTGCGTCCTTCGCAGTTCCAGGATTGGTCGGCGGCAGGGCGCAGTATAGACCGCAAGTAAGGAGATAAGCGGATAATTGTTCTCTATGACGACGGAATGTGAAAGGAATGCAAAAAAAGTGCGAACCGCCGGCAGAGGCACTACCGGGCGGGCGATGCGTGCCGGCAGTTCTATTCCTGCGCACGGAGTGGAGCGCAGGCGTGCCGAGATCATGGCAAAGAATCGCCGATCGCGAAACCCTGCTGACGGAATCGCAAAGCTCGTGGGCTGGCCGCGCGTGGCAAGGGAACCGCGCGCCAAGGGACAGCCCATGCTTTGCCGAACAAGTTCCCCACAATGGCGCATGGCATGTCCCGGCTGTCAAAAGTGTCTATTGCCTGAGGAGCGCGGGGGAATGCTAAGAGGCACGCTTGCGTCGCAGCGTGGATACCCAAAAGCGGCTATCCAAGGCCCACCATTAATGCCCGGTCCATAGCCCCGGCACGACGTGCCGATATGAAAGCAAGTGGTAAGCTTGTGGTGAGCACGTGCGTTGCTGCTGAGCATCATGACGGCGCCGCGCCTTGACGGGTCAACTTGATTCTTGCGGCGTCTGCTGCCAGCGGCGTAAGTGCCCCGAGAGGCGGCATTGCGAACCGAACCGCTGCTGCGGACTGACATTCGTCCCGCGCCCGCGAGGCATGGCCAAACGCGGGACGGTTCGCCATTCGACCGGGCGCACGTCCTGACAGTGGGTGGTATCGATTATTTGGCCGAAAATCGCCCCACGTCGATCGCTCCGCGTAGTTGTTGATGCTGAGCATTACGTAAGCGCACTAACAAGTGGCTGTTTATGCCTTGACCGTCGACGCCAGGAACTCACAATAAGATCATGGTGTCGGGACATCCAAGACCGGTAGTAAACGCCGCTGCCACGGTGATCGACCGGCCGGACTTTCTTGTCCGGCTAGGGGTGTTACTCCCTTGTTCGGAGCAAGATGTCAAGGAGGCGTACCTAGCCAAGGCCAGGCACGCACACCCGGACGCTGGCGGTAACCACGAGCGATTTGTCGAGTTACAAACCGACTACGAGAAGGCGCTGGAATATTGCAAGTTCCATTCCGGTCGCCGGCGTTGGCTAGCTGATAGCGTCGAGCGCTATATCGAGCAACAGCAGGTGGTCGCCGAAGTCGAAGAACGGGGCGGTCGGGCCACCTTGGAGCACCTCGACTGGCTGAAGCGCGAAGTCGGCGAGGATTTTGCCCAGGTGCTGGATACGATCGCCGGCATTCGATTTTCTGGCCCCATGATTGGCGATGAGGAGATCGAGTATCTCGTCAGTCGTCGTGCGGTGCTCGATTCGCTCCATTGGCTCGACCTGTCGCGGTCGAAGGTCACGCACCGCGGCTTGTCTAGGCTGGCGGCGTTGCCGAATCTGCGGAAAATCGATATCCGCGAAACCGCGATCGGCAATCGAGGCGTTAAGGCGATGAAGTCCCTGCCGAAGCTGGAGTGGGTCGGACTCAGCGGCACCGCGGTCAATTGGTTCGGGCGATTTCGCTTACGCCGCTGGCGGCCCAACCTGCAAATCGCCTGAGCGTGCTGGCAATCGCCGCGGTCTCGACCGGGACATTTTCCTTCCGCGCAAACGTTAGCCCGAGGCAGATGCGAGATTCCGGCGGCTTTTATTCGCCGCCAGACTCTCGCCGCAGCATCGGGCTGGTGCGATTACTCGATTGCGGGCCTGATGAATCAGGCGGCGTCTTCGAGCTTGGTGAGCATTTCGATCGCTAGGCGGGCGTTGGCAAGCCCGCCGATCTGGTCGACAAAGTCCTGCACGGCCAGCATCTCGTCGACGCCGAGGTCCACGTTGGCCGCGTCGATGGCGGATTCGATTTCGGCGGCCGTTAGATCTTGAATGCGGAGAAAGCGGCTCATGGCTGGGTCCTTCCTTGGCTCCAGAGGGGAATGCGAGCTCACAGTGAGGAATCGGAAGCAAAGGGGTTGCGAATTGAGCGATTCGTCCGAAGTCTGTAAGCAGATACCGATTAGGCAACTTTCGACAGCGCATCGCTGCCAGCAGAGCAGTGTTGCGCCGGCGACTTCTCGCTAGCGCCGCAGCAACACCACGAACGAACGCGCACGGGCTACGCGCGCCCTTAAGAGGTGCAATCAACAGTCGCTGCAAAATAGGCCCCGTCACAAAAGCCCGGTCAGATGGCCCCTGTCAGATAGGCCCTATCAGATAGGTGCAATCAAACAGGCGACGGAAGTCGGTTGTTCGGCCGTCGAATGACCCACGAAGATTCCCAACGCCGGTGCGACCACCTCCGGCCAAGCCATGCCGTAGCGCTTGAGCACATCGGGCAGCACGTCGCGCACACGGCACAGACCTTCGTCGATCGCGGCGGTGCTTGGGTACTGGCTTACCGAGCTGCTCGCGCGGCGATCGCCATCACGGTCGTCTAAAGCCCGCATCGATTGTTCCCCCTTGCGCACTGCGAAGGAATTTGATGTCCTAGCCGTCAGAATCGATTTTACCGGATACTGTACAAATGTCAACTATTTGGGTGCGGGGCGTCTCGCGACTAGGTACCGCGACTTGGCGGTAGGACCGGGACGAGGGGCCGAGCCCTAAATATCCGCGTTTCTAGCGATCCAGTTGCGATCCCCTCTGCGGCCTAGCGAAGCCCGGAGATGTGCGGCGAATAAACGAGCGATTGTGCTTGCGGCAACAACGTTGCCATCGATACGCCGATGCAAGTCAGGCGAGAGCAATCGGATTAACCCTCGGAGTTTGTTGCGGATGAACGAGGTAATACACTTCGACCCGGTCCACGACCTGGTTCTGCAGATCATGAGCGAACTCGGGGAGTGTGCCGCCGACGAGTCGGAAATCACCAAAAGTGTCTTGGTTCGGCAAGGACACTACTGCGGGCGAGCCTTCAAGTTCCGCGACATCCGCGCCGTTTGGTTCGCGGAAGCCAACGAGCTGAAATTCTACCGCGAACGTGGTCCGCTGTTGCGCTCTGTGCGATTGAACGGAGCGACGCAAGCGTATCGCGCGGCGGCCTAGCGTCCTTGCCCGGTGCAGTCGCGATCGCAGAATTTGGCACAGCAGCGCGACGGCCGGCGCGCTTACGACAGGGTGCCCACGCGTCGCTGGGCTGGCAACAGCGGAATGACCTCGGCCGCGGCGCGCTCGCCCGACTGGATTGCGCCATCGAGATAGCCTAGCCACTCGTCCGCGGTCTCTGTGCCCGACCAGTGGATGCGGCCGCAGGGGCGTCGCAGTGCCTCGCCAAAGCTGGTCAGCGCACCGGGGCTGGTTACGCCGACGTAGCAGCCGCGACTCCAGGGATCGTCATTCCAGTTCTTCTCGGCGAAATCGGTCGGGGCCAGCGCCTGCGGACCGAAGAACCGCGCGAATTCTTCCAACACGCCGGCTCGTCGTTCGGCCGGCGATCGCTCGCCCCAGACCCGTGCCACCTCGCCATCGCTGAACGATACCAGGGCCGGGTGTGCCCCGTCGTGAGATGAATCATCGAATGTCGTGACGGTCGGCCCCGTATCGCTGAATGCTTCGCCCGATAGCCCGGCCTCGCGCCAGAACGCGCGATCGTATGTGGCGACGTACTTGATAACCGATCCCATCGGCATCCGCGCCGCGATCTGATCGCGTGCAGCCGGCAAAGCGGCTTCGTAATGAATGCGGCCGGCCAATAGCGGCGGGATGGCCACGATAACGCGTTGAGCAGAAAAGCGGCCGACGTCGCTGCGTACGATCACGCCGTCGTCATGTTGTTCGATGGCGCGGACCGGCGCGCTGAGAATCAGCCGATCGGCCAGCGGCTCGGCCAGCCGCTGCGAGATCTGTTGTGCTCCGCCGACAAAGCGTTCCTGTTGCGCGCCGCCACGAATCGAGATGAGACTTTCCAGCCCATGTCCCGAGCGCAAATAGTTGAGAAAGAACAAGAACGACAGGTCGCGCGGTTCCGAGGTGAAGACGGCCCGCGTCACGATGTCGAGGAAAAGTCGCGCTCCCTTGGTGCGCATGTTGCGGCGCTTCCAGGTTTCGAGCGTGATGCTGTCCCATTCGCGGGCATGCGGCGCTGCCCAGGGGCGATCGGGGGACAATTCACGCTGAAATTTATCGAGCCTCTTGCTGGCCCACAGCAATTCGAGCTGCGCAAGCACGGACAATCGCGGCAGGTCGCCCTTGTAACGCTGCAGCTTGCCGGCCCAGGAGAGAATCTTGGTGCCGGTGTCGTACTGTGGGAATCGCTCAATCCCTAGTTCGCTGGCCAGTGCCGCTAGCCGATTTTGCGTGGGACCGATCCACTGTCCCCCCAGGTCGATCGTCTCGCGACCGAGCTGCTGACTGAGCGTGCGTCCTCCCACCCGGTCGCGGGCTTCCAAAATCAGACAGCACACGCCTTGTCGGGTAAGCTGTCGTGCAGCGCAGAGACCTGCCAGTCCTGCTCCTACCACTACGACGTCGATGGCCTCGCGCGAACTGCCCGCTCGTTGCTGGTCGGCCGCAAGCGACATGATCGTTCTCCCCCGTAGAGCTGCGAAGTGGCCGCTTTCCCCCGGCGCACAGGCTAACCGCGCGCATCGACGATGGTCAACCAGATTTATGCCGTAAGAGATGTCGTCCCAGCACTGCGCATGACGGGGACGGCGCTCGACAATCACGGAGACGGCCAACGGCGGTCGCGGTGCGGAGTGCGGCGCTCTCTCGCCACAGTCCGACTGTGGCTAGCGCCGCAGCGGGACGTCCTCGACCAACGCGTCCGAACCGGTGTCGCCGGTCGATTCTGCCGCAGGCGCGGGCGTGGTTGTCCGGTGGCGATTCCACCAGGCGACGAGCTTGGGCTGCTCGAAGGCCTTTTGCCCCTTGATGACCTCGACCGAGCGGACATCTTGATTGGCGTCGTAATGCACTTCGACGCGCACGTCGGTACCATCGGCCAGCATCTCGGCCGGGATGCCCACCACTTCCCACAGCCCGAACGTGGCCACGTCGGCTGCCCCGTGGATCAGTGCCCGGCCGGCCTTGACCCCCTTGGTGTATCCCTGCTTAAAGGCGAAGACGTCGACGGTGTCTCCTTCGCGCTCGTCAATCCAGGTGGGCGCACCGAGCTCGGCAATGACATGCGTGCGCGCTGTGCCCTGGCTAAGCACGCCGAGATCCTTCTTTGGAGGCTGTTGCGTGGCCTTTACCGCGGCGCAGCCGCCTGCCATCGCCGCCGCGCAGGCGAGCAAGATCAATATGCGGTCGAGGGATTGGACGCCAGCAACATACACAGTGTGTCGGGCTCCGCAGTAGGAGGCTAGGGGGGGGCGATCATACTTATGATCGACCAACCGGGTCAATCGCTGGCATCCGACGATCCTGTCAATCTCGCAACGGAAACGCTTTAAACGCGCCTTCCGCAAGCAGCGAATACGTGGTCTACGTAAGCCGGGAGTAGAAGGGGGGCGCCCAAGCAGGGTGGCCGCGGTGCTAGAAAACCTGCGGTCAGCCGCCGATCTGAAACATCGCGCGATCGGGTTTAACGAATCGATCGCTATTGATGCCGTGACCGGCTTTCTTAGCGCCGACGCACGTGCTTACCAGGTCGGCCAATTCTTCGTCGCTGCCTCCCGCGCGAAGCAGCGCGCGGGCATCCCATTCCACCGTCGAAAACAGGCAGTTGCGCACTTGGCCCTCGGCCGTTAGCCGCAAACGGTTGCAGTCGCCACAGAAGGGTTGGGTCACCGGGTTGATGAAGCCCACCGTGCCATGACCATCGACAAAACGGAAGTCCGTCGCCGGTTGGCTCGGGTCGACGATCGGCAGCGGCTCGAGCGGCGCGATCTCGGCCTCTAGGATGCGGCGGATTTCATCGCCGGCGAGCACCTGAGAATTGTCCCAGGCACCGTCCGCATCGAGGGGCATGAATTCGATGAATCGCAGCTCGAATCCATGATGCCTGGCGAAGTGGCCCAGCGGCACAATCTGTGTCTCGGTGATGCCACGGATGGCCACGGTATTCAGCTTGATGTTTTCAAAGCCGACGCGTTGCGCTGCGAACAATCCCACCACGATGCGTTCGAAACCGTCGCGCCGCGCGATCAGCCGGAACGTCTCGGCATCGAGCGCATCGAGACTGACATTCAAGCGGTGCAGGCCGGCATCCCGCAAGGCCTGGGCATTTTCGGCCAGCAGAATGCCGTTGGTCGTCAGCGCGATGTCTTCAATCCCTGGTACGGCAGCTAAGGCTGCCACCAGGCGTGGCAGATCCTGCCGCACCAGCGGTTCGCCGCCGGTGAGCCGAATCTTGTTCACACCCAGCCCGGCCACCACGCGGGCGAACCGCACGATTTCTTCAAAAGTTAAAATCTCGTGGCGCGGTCTGAACGAGACGTTCTCGGCCGGCATGCAGTAGAAGCAACGAATATTGCACCGATCGGTGACGCTGATCCGCAGGCTATTGTGCACGCGGCCAAAGCCATCGACCAAAGGTCGCACAGTCGTCGAGATGGACGTAGGGCAACTCATATTCGCCATCATCCCCCAGGAACCCGTCTATTGCAACGGACGGCGCGCATCCCCCTCGCACGTCGGCAGACCCGGATGAACCCACTCGGTGGTTCCATCGGCCCAATGTTCCTTCTTCCAGATCGGCACAACCTCTTTAAGTGTATCGATCAGCCACTTGCCGGCGGCGAAGGCCGCTTCGCGGTGGGGCGTGCTGACCGCCACGGCAACGCTCACTTCGCCCAAGGCGACGGCCCCCAACCGATGCACGATCGCGCACTCGACCAGCGGCCAGCGGCGGCGGGCTTCGGCCTCGAGTTCCGCCAGCTTCTGTTGGGCCATGTCCGGAAAGCATTCGTACTCGAGCGACGCGGTCCGGCGCCCGGCAGTGAACTCGCGTGCCGTGCCGAGGAACAACACGACGGCGCCCGCTTGCGCCGAACCGACGCGGGCTAGCAAGCCCGCTATGTCGATTGCGTGAGTGGTCAATTCCACCATAGTTGCTACCCTCCGCTCACCGGCGGAATGCATGCGATTTCGGCCGGTTCGACGATCGTTGCCCCGTCGTCAGCATAATTAGTGCCAATGGCAAACATGACATGCGGTGCAATACGGGCCAACTCGGGGCTATGGCCCGCCAGCGCTTGTCGCAATTGGCCAATCGTGGCCGTCGCTGGCAGTTCCAACTCCAACAAATCGCGGCCGGCGAGCTCGCGGGCGACGGCAAACAACTTCAGGCGCACAATCATGTGACCACCAGATCCTCGCTCCGCGCGGTCAGTAGCGCGGCGGCCTCGGGCATCACGCCGTAGGCTAGGGCGAGCAGCTTGAGCGGGTGAATCGTCGGCTTGCTCGTCCCTTGTTCCATTTGCAGTTTGCAGGCACTGCACTCGGTCGTGCCGGCTTGAAATGTTCCGTCGCGCATGGCCGAAATCAAGCCCCAGCCGGCCCGCAAGCTATTGCGATAATTTATCTGCGCCAGTCCGAAAGTGCCGGCCATTCCCGAGCATCCCCGCTCGGTTTTTTGTACCGACAATCCGGGAATCAATCGCAGCAGACTCTCGCCCGGCGAGCCGATTTCCAGCGCCTTCAGATGGCAGGGTTGGTGATAGCCGAGCGTGGCATTGACCGGCTTGAAATCGAGTTGCAACTTGCCAGTGAGGTGCATTTGCCACAGATAGTGGCAGGCCTCGAATGTATTCGCGGCGACAAGTCGGGTGTCATCGTCGTCGAGCAGCAGCGGATACTCGCGGGTCAGGCAGAGCACGGCCGACGGCTCGCTGGCCACGATTGTATATCCCTGTCGGATAGCCTCGGCCAAGATACGCACGTTGGCCGTGGCCACCTTGCGGGCCGCATCGACCGCTCCGCGCGAGATCATCGACATGCCGCTGGTGGCCTGATCCGGATGGACGTAAACCGGCACACCGTTATGTTCCAGCACGCCCACCAGGGCTTCGGCCAATTGTGGATCGTGGTAATTGGCGTACACATCGACGAAGTAGAGGACCTTGCGTCCGGTGCGGCGCGTGGGATTGGTCAAACGGCGCCGCGCGGCCCGCCGGATAAAGTTTCGCGACGCAAAGCGCGGGAGTTTGCGGCGTTGGGCAATGCCCAACACTTTCTCGACGAACCAGCGCGCCTGGCGGTTGCGAATCACCCAATTGGTGAACGGACTTAACAGCCCGCCAATTACGCCGACCAGGTCGATCCGCGACAGGACCCAATCGTCCAACCGCAGCCCATTGTTGGCGACGTATTGCGCCTTGCCCTCGATCATGAGCTTGGGGATATCGACTCCGGCCGGACACTCGAGCCGGCACATCTGGCAATTGACGCACAGATCTGCGACCTCCTTGAAATCGTCCGAGGCCAGCGTCTTGGGATCCAGTGTGCCGGTCAGAACGCCGCGGATGAGGTTCGCCTTGGCACGGGGCGATGCTTCCTCGGCCGGCGCGAACCGAAAAATCGGACACATGCGGACCGAGCTGTCTTGGGCTCGGCAGGCGCCGCAACCATTGCAGCTGGTCGCCACGTCGGCCAATTCGGCGGCGCTCCAATTCAATGCGAGCTCGACCAAGGCCGGCTCCTCCTCCAGCGGCGTGTCGGCCGCGACCGGTACTTCAGACAGCATGGCCGGCACCAATGCCGGACGAAGATTGCGTGTCATTAGGTCGGGATCGTCGCCGATCACTTTGCCCGGATTGAGGATATTTTGCGGGTCGAAGATGCGTTTTACTTCGCGCAGCACGGGATACAGTTCGCCGAACTGGCGTGCCACGAATTGCGTGCGGCTGAGTCCGTCACCGTGCTCACCACTAATCGTGCCGCCGACGGCAAATACCGCCTCGTACAGATCGCTGGCCAGAGCCGACATGATGCGAACATGGTCGGGGTCGGCCAGATCGAGAAACGGGCGAATGTGCAACTGTCCGTGGCCGGCATGACCGAACAACGACGCTGTGACCTGATGCCGTTTGAGCACGTTCTGCATCTCGACGAGGAAGCCTGCAAGCGCGGCAGGCGGAATCGCGATATCCTCGATAAACGGCAAGGCGCGCGTCGAGCCTTTCAATCGATAAAGCGTCGGCACGACTTTTTGTGCTAAGCGCCAGGAGAGCTCCATGTCGTCCCGGCTGAAGGCTGCCCGCGATTCGATCGCCAATCGCTTGCGCCGCCGCACGCGTTCCGTGAGTTGGCGCATCCGCTCGCGTAGTTCGAGCGGGTCGGGGCTTTCCAATTCCACTAACAACAGGGCTTCGGCTGTCGCTGGAATCATCGACGCGTATTGCGGATCGGTCTCGCGCGCCAAGTTCAAATGACGGCGATCCATCAGATCGCAGGCGATTGGATTGAACGGCAGAATCTCTTCGACGGCGCGGGCCGCGTTTTCCAACGATTCGCAAAGGAACAGCACGGTGCCCAAATGTTTGGGCAGCGGGTGCGTCGTGACGGTCATTTCTGTAAAGAGGGCCAGCGTCCCCTCGGATCCGGCCAGCAGGCGGGGAAGATCGAGATGCCCGTCGCTGAGCACGCCTGCCAGTTCGTAACCACAGCGATTCACCAGGCTCTTGCCCTGGTGTGCGGCGATCGCTGCGGCATGACGCGCGAGTAATTCGGCCAGCTGCGTTACCAGGTTTCGCTTGATCGGATCTGGGTCATTGCTGACACCGTCCAAGAGAGGTTCGCGCCCCACGTCGAGTGGTGTGCCGTCGGCCAGCACAATGCGCAATTGCCTGATGTTGTTGCGGGCTGAGCCGTATTTGAGCCATTTCGATCCGGCGGCGTCGATCGCCACGACGCTGCCCATCGTGGTTACATGGCTCATCGCCGGATCTGGCCCGAACACGCGTCCGTAGGCCGCGATGTATGCGTTCAGACGTTCCAACACCACGCCCGGCTGCACCTGAACCCAATCGGGACCATGGGCCAGGATGCGGCGAAAATCATTGGAAAAATCCAGCACCAGGCCAGGGCCGATCGATTCGCCGGCCAGTCCCGTTCCCGCTCCGCGCGCATGGACGGGAATCAGATTGGTATGGGCGTAGCGGAGGCAAGCCGCCACGTCGGCCGCCGAGCGTGGGCGGATAACGCCCAACGGCTTGATCTGATACAGACTGGCGTCGCTAGCATAGAGTTGCAGGAAGACATCGTCGCAGCGGACCTCTCCGGCGACTAACCCCCGCAAGTCTTCCTGGATCCGCGTGCGCTGTTCGTCCATGGAGACATAGTGCCCAGCCGAGCCGGTCTAGAGGCGTGAATGCGATCGGTCGTTCAGCAGGCAGTTATTAATGATCCGGCGAATCGGGAGGGGAGTGAACTTCTGCGGTGGCACGTGCAACCGCTGAGCTGGGTTGGGCCAGCCGGGCCGCCTGTTGCCGATACTTTTCGTGCGTCTCGAGATTGAATGGCCCATGTTCGGTCATCGACGCCAACTCGCGATACTCGGCGTGGCAGCGGTAGCAAACCAGACTTTCGCCAACCAGGAAAAACAATCCCATATCGGCCAGCGCCGTCGCGGACAAAACTGCGAAGGTCAGATAGGTCCAATAAAAGTACCAGGTCACGCAACTGAGCCCGAACCCGATGACGACGATCGCCAGACCCAGACGCTGGGGGAAATCCTTGCGGACAAACAGGTCGTCGCTGCCGCAGACCAGGCAGCGGTGCAGCTCGGAATTGCTCCAAGCGTCTGACGGCGCCGGCAGCACAGCATGGCACTGCGAGCAGTCGATCAAGGTCGCATTGTCAGCGAAGGAGGCGGCTCCAGTCTCGTGGCAGCGCGGACAGGCAAACGTCACGTTCATCAGGGACAGTTCTGGCAGAAAGATCCACACTCATGGCCCGGCTTCGCCCGGGCCTCACTCCATCATAAAGGCTCAGTTTTCACTGACAACCATAAGTCATTGTAATCAAACGGGATGCACCGGTCCAAATGCCCTAAAAGGTTTGCCCAACTGTTTCTGAGAATGCCCCAGTTTTCCCGGCTATTTCCGTCCGCTACTTACCGGCTGAATTACCGGTTTACTTGCCAAATGCTCCCTCCTCCAAGGGATTGAGGTAGCTGGTTGCAGGCAATGCAGCCGGTGTGATGACCGTTTACTACTGTGACCGGTGCGTTCTCCTTCGGCATTCCTGCTTTGCTCGCAGCAACCCGCACCGATGATAAAAGCTCCTACACTGATTCCCAGTGCAACTGGAACAGTGACCCATCAGAGCGATACGAACCTGACCGTTGCTGCAGATAACCCGGCCCCCCGCCAGCGTATTGTTTGGTGGAATTCGAGTGGTCGCGTTCTGCACATTCACGACGCACGCGTCGCTGCGATAGCCGACTACCGTCGTAGAGCGGGCGACTCTTCCTGTCCATTTGAACTAACAATAAGTTAATCCGCGATTTCCTTGAGACTCCTATGCCCTTCGGGTAGTCTGATCCGAAGTTCGGCCCAGCTTGATTCTTTTGCAGTAGAGAAGGAGTCGCTAGTGAGATCGACAAGAATTCGTGCGTTTCAGGGTGCTGCGATCGCTGTCATTCTGGGCTTAAGCCAAGTAAGCAGTGCTGCGGTCGTCAGCTTCACGGTGGACACCACCGGTGGCGCAACGGGTTTGACCCCCATCGCCAACACAGCAGCCAACATCGGCAAGTACGCGGCGGGTAGCTTCCTCACGCTGAGTGGTAACATTAGTGCTTCAACAAACGGCGTGACGGCCGCCAGTACCTTCGGCGTTACCGCTGGCTCCAGCGGCTCCTTCTCGACCGGAAATCCGGGTAGCCTTACGTCCTACTATGCCGGGACGCTGTTGGCCAACGTGACTCCAACCTCCATTGCGTTCCCTGGCGGAAGCAGTCTTGATGCCAGCGTCTACACCGCGCATTACCCCGAGGTGAGTGGGGCCGCCGTCTTCCTGGCTCCGCAAAGCGGTGGCGGAGCGTCGGGCGTGCCGGGTTCGGATCCCGCCGACTACGGTGCGAGCATCACGCTCAAGACCCCTAGCCTGGTTGTAGCGGCAAGCGGTAACGCTGCATTGCGAAATGCGGTCGCCGATATCTCGCAGACGGGCGGCATCTTGAGCCAGGCCCTGATCGGCACCCCGGGAACCCAAACCTTCACGACCACCGGCAACCTCGGGGTCGCCCTTACGGATGGAGACCTGGATTACAACCTTAAAGGAGCCGTGATACTCGGACAAACCGCTCCGAACATCTTCGGAACTGGTTCGCTTGCCGGAGCCCCAATCGGCGTGAGCGCGGGCGGAGTCGGCACTTTGACAACCGTGATTGTGGACCCCATTCGTCAGATTGAGAATCTGATGCTCACGGTGCCAATCATGTCTACGTTCACTGAAGAGATAACCGGTAGCACAGCAATCACCGTCGCCATCACCCTGACGGGACAAGTCGCCGCTTATGCGACGTATCAAGTGCCAGAGCCAGGGTCGATCGTGATGTTGATCTTCGGTGGACTGGCCCTGATCCCCCTTGGCTATCGCCGACTGCGTAAGCAATATGTCGATCAGGCCTAGTGCTTTGTCAACGCTTAAATTTCGAAAGGACGTTGTCCAGTAGGGAGTTAAAAACAGAAACGCCATATCACAAAGGATAGCCCGATTGGGCGGACAGTAGGCCGGATGCCAATTCCCCCAGGAATGTGGTGATGACGGCCACATACAGGATGCCGGTGGCGCTTTGTGTATTCGGGATTTTCAGCGTTTGCCAGGCCATTGCGGCCAGCACTGCCGTACCGACCAGTCCTCCCAGCCAGCGCAACGAGAGGAACAGCACATCGGTCATGGTGGGCCAGCCGGTGGCGGCTACGTCTTGGCTGAATCCCCAGGCGCACACGCCGGCCCGCAAGACCACGGCCAGGGCCAAGAGTCCCGTCAATCGCCACAGCGGGGCAAGGGGCATCCCCGGTGCGTTCAAGTACCAATGCCCCAGCAGCATGGCGGCCATCGTCGTGCCCAACAGCAGCCCACCGGTCAAAGGATCGAGCCAGGCAAAAACGGGGGACATTAGAAGTGTCTCGCCAGCCGTCGCTGCCAGGCGCGCGGCCGTCAGGTCGGCCGAGGCAACAAGTGCCAGCGCCAGCAGACCCAATCGCGGTCGCTCGTACAGCCACAACACAGCCCCCACGTAGCTGAGCACTGCGGCGGCCACCGACGGCCAGAAGGGATGTGACGACACCTGCCCACCGCCGGTCAACAGTGCGACCAAGACGTTCAGGCCTAAGAGAACATACAAGTTATTGCGGTAATAGCCGCTAGTGACTTGCCGCGGCGAGACCAGCATCATCGCCGCCGCGAGCCCGAACGACAGCCGCAAAATGAACTGGGTGAGCGTCAACACGGGGCGAAGGTATCTTCCGCGAGAGTCCGGACGGTGGCGGAACGGCCGGTAATGGTTTGCAAGGCGGTAGGAGTAAACAAAGCGGAAGCAGTGAGATCGTGCCCGCCGCCGCGCAATGACCGGTTTGGGGCGGCTATGACTTTCGGTTGCCGTAAATCAGGTTCATGATCTCGGAGCGGCTCGACAGGTTGGCACGGAACACGCCACGCATAGCCGACGTTACGCAAACGCTGCCTGGCTTGCGCACGCCACGCACCGTCATGCAGGAATGCGAAGCTTCGATGACCACGGCCACGCCCTTGGCTTGCAGTTCTTCGACTAGCAAATCGGCAATGGTCTCGGTCATCCGCTCTTGAACCTGCGGGCGCTTGGAGACGACTTCGATCACGCGGGCGATCTTACTGAGCCCGATGACCCGGCCATTGGGCAAGTAACCGACATGGGCCTGGCCCATAAACGGAAGCATGTGATGCTCGCACATGCTGTTGAAGCTGATGTCTTTGACGAGCACCACTTCGTCGTATTTCTCCGTGAAAAACTTTTGCAGGTGCTTGCGCGGGTCATCGTGTAGGCCGCTGAACAATTCGGCGTACATTCGCGCGACACGGGCCGGCGTTTCGCGCAGCCCCTCGCGATCGGGATCCTCGCCGACGGCGGCCAGGATCTCGCGCACAGCGCGGCGAATGCGCGCCTGATCGACGGGGCTGGCGGGTTGGGAGCCTGTCGCGGCGGTCGGATGGTCGTCCAATTCGGCCGTGAGCGTCTCAAAAACGGTATCAGCGGAATCCGCCATAACACACTTCCACAGGTTTCACATTGGGGCGTCACTGGATATTAGCGCCGCCTCAGGGGGGGGTCAAGCGGCCTCGACGGCGAACCCCCTCCAATGCGTGGTCGTAACTCTCGTGTACGGCAGAAGATGCCGGTTGCACGAGCTACGACCACACTGGCGTGTTTCATCGCCCGTGGCGCATGTTGGCAGCGCGCCGCCCAGGACGCGTCAGTTGACGCTGAAGTTTGGCGGAAACGATAGATCGTTCTCGGTGCCCCGCTTTGCCAAGTGATCGAGCAGTTGCGCGGCCCGCGAGTAGACGTCGCACTGGGCCAGCAACTCGGCTTTCTGCGCAACGTCCAACGGCAACGTGTAGGCCACGATATCGGTTAGCGTGGCGAGATCGATCTCTTTGCTGAGCAGCTGGGCGAGTGGCCCTTGAACCTCGGTCGTATTGGGCATCGCACCGCGGAAGGCAGAGAACAAGCGGCGGGTGAGCGCCTCTTTATCGGCCGACGATTGGGCCGGAAAGCGATCGACGCAGATTTGGGCCGGCGCGCGGCGAAAACTGGCCATCGGCGGCAATTCCGTTCCCAGGGCAATGCGGGCCACGCCGGCCAATAGCAGGTTGTGCCGGCCGTCGGGCAGGCGGACGTGCGTGGCGATCCGCCCCAAACACGCGATGGGGTGTACGGGGGGCCGCCCCTCGTAGTCGTTTTCCCAGCCGGGTGCCAACACGGCCATGGCCAGCAACCGGTCGTCCGCCAGGGCGTCTTCGAGCATGTCGCAGTAGCGGGGCTCAAAAATGTGCAACGGCTGCAGGACGTGTGGAAACAGAACGAGATTCGGCAGCGGAAACAGCCGTGCCACGCCCGAGAACTCGGCCGGGTCGAATTCGAGGTTGTCAGGTAAGGCCATGATCGACCGAGCGAGAATGTACGACAGCGCGCGACCAGCCCAGCGCAAGTCTAGCTCGAACCGCCGGCAGGGGGCGGAGCCAAATGAATCTCGGGAATTTTCTCGGCCTCGATCTCGACGTCCGGCCGTTCCTCTTCGCTGTCGACAATGCCGGCAAAACAGAGTTGCATTTCGGCGAAAAACTTGTCGAGGTCAATTCCCTCGTGAAACGGCCGGTAGGGCGCCAGGTAACCCAGGCTCGTGTAATACAGCTTTCGTGCGCCGCGGATATTGCCGTTGCCGAAATGGTGCAGTGCCACGGCCGCCTGGATCAGTCCTTGATAGAATTTTCGGGACGCGCCCTGGTACTCGGTCCACAGCTCTTCCCAGGCCTCGTGACTTTCGAAGAAGTCGCATTCGTTAAACAGTTCGATGCCACGCAGATACAGCGGATCGTATTCGGCCGTGGTCATGGCGGACGGGTCTCGGCAAGATGAACAGGCTGCGAATTTTTTGCGAGCCAGTGCGCGATTATAGTCGATGCCGCGGGACGCGACTATCGACGGCCGTCGACGGAAAACTCGCACGAGGCTGACACATGCGCAAGCCATTGCCGCGTCGCGCACTGCTTCGTAGCGTTCGTCCTGCCGACAGATGACATATTGCCTGCCGAAGCGTTTTGACTGCTTGACAGGGAATGCGGTAACTTCAAAAATTGATGCCGGCGCCTCTTCTTGTCTCGATGCGGGAATGTTCACCACCTACGGGATCGGTCCCGACTGGTCGACCGGCGGCACCCTTTTTCTAGGCACGCATGGCAAGCACCGTTACAGCTCGAAGTCATGCGGCCCGCGTGGCGCGCAAGCTTGCGCAGCTCTATCCCGACGCCGAATGCGCGCTGGTTCACGATTCTCCGTTGGAATTGTTGGTTGCGACGATCCTTTCGGCGCAATGTACGGATGCGCGGGTGAATATCGTTACCAAGGAGCTGTTCCAACGCTATCGCACGGCGGCCGACTTTGCCCAGGCGCCGCTTCCCCAACTGGAGAAGGCGATTCAAAGCACCGGCTTCTTTCGCAACAAGGCCAAAAACATCAAGGCTTGTTGCCAGACGCTCGTGGATCGTCACCAGGGCGAGGTTCCGCGCGATATGGAGAGCCTGGTCGTGTTGCCGGGCGTGGGGCGGAAGACAGCCAATGTGGTGCTGGGAACCGCCTTTGGAATTGCCTCGGGCGTGGTCGTCGATACGCACGTGGGCCGGCTCAGCGGGCGGATCGGTCTGACCAAGAGCCAGGATCCGGTCAAAATCGAGCAAGATCTGGTACGCGAGCTGCCAAGCTCGGCGTGGATCGATTTCAGCCACCGTATGATTCAGCACGGCCGCCGGGTTTGCATGGCCCGCAACCCGCAGTGCGGCGCCTGCGGACTGTCCGATATTTGTCCGCGTATCGGCGTGGCCGACCCGGCCCGATCCATCGAAAAGACAAAGCCCGGCCGATCCAAGGCGAGCGCCGCGAAATCGGCCACGATCAAGAAAGCTACGGCGAAGGCGACCAAAACCAAGGTCGGACCTGAAAAGCCGGCGGCCACAAAATCAAGCGCATCGCGGCGCAGAAAAGCCAAGGCGGCGATTCCGGATTGAAGCAGAGTGCGTGACCAAAGGCGGATTGTGTACGACAAGGCGCTAGTGCGGCAGAAATGGTTACAGTGTAGGGGCAACTAACCGACGGTCAGGAAAGCGAGCGAACACGAATGATTCTCTCAGGCCACGAGATTCGCGAGCAACTTGGCGGAAACATCGTCATCGATCCGTTCGATCCCGCGCGGCTGAACCCCAATAGCTACAATTTGTCGCTACACGATGAGGTGCTGATCTATGAAGAGGTCGTCCTCGACATGCTCAAGCCCAATCGTGTGCGACGCATCACGATTCCGCCGCAAGGGCTGGTGCTCAATCCGCATCAACTCTATCTAGGCCGCACCATCGAGCGCACCGAGACGCACAACCTGGTGCCGATGATCGAAGGACGATCGTCGATCGGGCGGCTGGGCCTATTTGTCCACGTCACTGCCGGATTTGGCGACGTCGGCTTTTGCGGCTACTGGACGCTGGAAATGTTCGCCGTGCAGCCGGTGCGCGTTTATCCCGGCGTGCCGATCTGCCAGATCTTCTACCATCAAATCGCCGGCAGCTATACCGAGTACGACAGCGACAAGTATCAGCACAACCACGACATTCAGCCGAGCATGCTGTTCAAGGAACTGAATCCCGAATCGAGCAACGACCCGCAGCTGCAATTGGCCTTCGGCATGGAACGGATGGTCAACTAAGACCAGAAAACACGCTGGAACCACGAATCACACGAATGACAAGAAAGGCGACGAATCTTTTCGAGTCGTTCCTTTTTTCTTGTTTATTCGTGTGATTCGTGGTTGCCAGTCTTTCTTCGTCTTGGCTAACCCGACGTGGTGGCCGATGGCACAGAGAACCGGCGTGCCATGCGTATCGCCGCCGCCCATAAATGCGTTCGACGCATTAAGCCGCAGGGCGAATCGGCGCCATCCGCGCGCCGGCCAGATGCGATCCTACTTATCGCTCGTCGGCAGTTTGAGCGGCGCGTAGTAGGGCTTGTCCCCCAGCGCACGGTACTTGGCCATCCAATTGCGCGTCGCTGCCGGCGTAAACGACCAATCCTGCCGGTGGTAGTTCCAATTGTCGGGACTCAGCGATTGGGCCTCTTTCCAATGCTTTTCGGCGAGCTCGCCTTCCTTGTGCTCTTTAAAATACGTCGCCATCTTGAAATGGGCGTCGGCCAGGGCGAGCGGCGCCGGCCGAGCCGCCAGGCTTTGGCGCAACTCGTCGGGGGTTGATACGAAGCGGCTTTGCGGGCCATGCTCGACCCAGTCGCGCAAGCCAGCCACGTAGTCTGATCCGTTGACCTTGATGCCCAGCAGAGCCACGTTGTGCGAATAGGCGACCTCGGGCGGACGAACGACGTGCCCTTGTTCGTCGACCCACACGCCCGTGGGGACGTTGATCATGTGATACAGCGAGCTGACGACGTGGTCGCGATCGATCAGTGTCGTGTAGGTGGCCTTCGCCTTGTCATACCACTCGCCGGCCACGGCTTCTCCACCCGTATCCTCGGCCACGGCAACGATCTCGAAATTCTTGCCTTTGAGCTCGTCGTACAAAGTCTGCCAGCCCGCCAGGTCGAGCTTGCAGCCACACCACGATGCCCAGGTTACTAGCAGAACTTTCTTGCCACGGAAGTCCGACAGATGGACAAGCTTGCCCGTGCGATCGGGCAGGGCGAAGTCGGGCGCGATGACGCTTTCGAGACTGGCGGCCCGTACGGCCGGGACCTCGCCGAAGCTGAACACGCGGTGCTCTGGTTCGGCGACAATCGATTCATTGAGCGTGCGGGCGAGCTTGGAGAGATTGAAATAGCTTTTCCCATCTTGCTCGCGCAGAAAACCGGCTGCCGGATCGCGCTTGATCGGAATGCACACTGCGCCGCAGCAAGCCCCCTCGAGCTTGAGTTCGAAGCCGTTAATCTGGGCCAGGTCCTCGGGCAACACCCACAAATCGCCATCGGCCACCACCGCATTGGCCAATTCCACTGTCCGGTCGGGCGTAAGCACGGTCACTGTGTCGGCACAGACGATACCCGCCGGGCTGAACATGCACGCGGCGACTACTGGCGCGAGCAACCGACGCATACTGAAATTCATGGCAAGCTCCTGAAAGCCGATGCGAAGCCAGGCGAACGCCAGGCTAGAAATCGTAAAACTAGTACGAGCACAGTCCGGTTGTGGATGTATTTTCCGGCGCCCCTTACGGCAACCAGGATAAAGACCCCAAAATCGGTAATCCCTAAGATAGCCATTCATCTAGGCAGGAAATAGTCCCAAATGCGCTCGACGAGCTCATTCACGAGGGCGAATCGCTCGACGAATGTGGCTTAGATCCAGGACTGGGGTTGCGGACTAATTGCCCACTACTTTGGCGATTCGATACGGAACAGCTCGGAGTCGGTGCGAAGAAAAATGGCCCGGCCGGCAATCGCCAAAGACGCGAGTGTGCGTCCCGGCAGCGTATTGGTCGCCAGTCGCTGGAACTTGGGTCCTGGTGCCAACACAGTGACGACGCCGGTCTCGTTCAGGAGATAGATCCGTCCGTCGGCGTATAGCGGGGACGCCGAAAAGTCTCCTCCCACACGTTCGCGCCAATGCTGCTTGCCGGTCTTCGCATCAACGCAACTAGCGATGCCGTTATCGCTCACGTAATACAACTCGTCGCCGACCAAAAGAGGCGAGGGGTTATGCGGTGCGGCCTGGCTATTGTGCCACGTGACGTGACTCCCGGTGACGTCGCCACGCCCATCGGGCCGAATCGCCCACACGTCGGGCTTGTAGTAGCCGCCGGCAACAAACACTGTCCCGTGGCCAAATACGGGGCGCGGCACCTGGGCGAAATTCTCATGTGTGACCCACCACAATTCTTGGCCGGTATCAGGGTCGAGCGAAACGATGCGATCCGCCTGATTACTGATCAACTGCCAACCCGACGTCGTGGATATCACAAGCGGCGTCGATTCGGCACAGCCCCCTGGGAAATTCTGTTTCCAGCGCTCTGCGCCCGTTTGCTTGTCGAGTGCGACCACGTATTGGACATCGGTGCCCAAACACGGCACGATGAGCAGGTCACGATAGAGCACAGGCGAACTGGAGGGGCCGTACGCCTGCTGATGCGGAAGAACCGTCTGCCAAATTATCTTTCCATCGTCAGAGAGGCACGCCGTGCCATGCGGGCCGAAATGTACGAAAACTCGATCTGCTTCGAGTAGTGGTGTTGGCGAGGCCAGGCTGTTTTTCTGATGCGCGGCACCTTTTTCCGCCAACGTGGCGACTGGTACGTTGTGCCGCATCGCGCCGCTTGCGCGATCGAGGCAAATGGCGCGCAACGTCTTGCCGTCGGCATCGGCCGCGGTGAGCCAAATCTGTTGACCACGAATCGCAGGGGACGACCACCCCAGGCCCGGTAGACTCGCTTTCCAAGCGATGTTCTCGTTTTCGCTCCAATTGAGGGGCAGATCGACCGCCGGAGAGTCTCCTTGGCCAGTCGGTCCACGAAACTGGGGCCAGTCGGCATCGCTGACCGTGGCGACGAGCGGCTTTGGTTGCGATTCGGCCGTCGAATCCTCGGCAGCGCTAGAAAGACAGGTGCTGCTGGCAAATGCAACTATCACGGGCAGCAACCCATACGGCAGCGGCAAGCGACTGCGCATCATCAGGCCTTTCTGCTCAGAGGTCGTATTGATGTCGAACGGCGATTCAACATCAGGGCTCCATTTGCCGGAGAGGATAGACAATATAGCAGGAGACTATCGCGACCTAGCACACGCCACCACAAGAGTGCCTTGCGACGCGGCGTGGGATACAATGGCAGCCGATTCTCCGCAGGTTCGGAGGTTGACGTCATGATTGTACCCGCGCGTGCGATCGTCCGCCCCCAGGTATTCATTGCCGATGCGGATACACCGTTGCCGGTAGAAGATGAGGTCCGCGAGCGTGTCGACGCGGGCGTAGTCGGACTCATCCAACTTCTGGGACCGCCGGGTTCGGGCAAGTCCACAGCCCTCTCCCACCTCGCATATTTCTTTGACGGCGATCCGCACGTACTATTGGCTGATTGCCCCGCTGCACTCGCGAGCGAAGAGCTGGTTCGTGCGGCGCGCGACAGGCTCGTCATTTTCGCAGCCGCGGACCGAAGTGCTGTTCCGGCGGCTGCCAAGCGATGGCGAATGGTCACTTGGACCGAGGATTTGTATATCGAGTACTTGTTGGCTGCGCACCGCGAGCGTTGCGGTTCGGTCATGAGCCGTATTCTTGCCGATCCAGGACGGCGTGCGATTGGGGGCCGACCTGAATTATGGCGCGCGGTGCTCGATTGCCTTGCGGCCGACGAATCGTTGACGGATGCGAAGTCCGCACTTCGGTCCGCCGTCACGGCCCGCCTTCACACGTCGTCGGTGCGAGCAACCGCACGGCGACATTGCTTTCTGGCAGTTTGCAAACCCGACCGCGCCGACGATGCGGCTGCAGACCGACTCATTAGCGCCGAAGCCATCTCGTTGCTGCGACATTCGTTCGTACAAATGATGTTGGCGGCCGAACACCTTGCCATTTCCCTTGAGTCAGTTCCGGTGGGCCCGCTTCTTGAACAACGCCTTCCAGCGTCGCTCGTGCAGGAAGCCGCGACGCTTGTCACCGGCAAGGCGGACGTGACGACGCATTTGCAGGCCATTCTCGACGGAGCGAATCGCGTCGCACATCCCATGGCCGCCAGCCTGTTGCACGCAACCGCGTTGAAATGGGTTCCACGCGCTGGGGCAGCGCCGCTGCTGGCGGGCGCATATCTCGCGCGTGCCGCGTGGCGCGGGGTCCGACTTAAGGACCTTGATGTTAGTAGGGCGAGTATGATCGAGTGCGATCTCGCGGACTCATGTATCGACGGATTGATTGCCAACGGCGCCGACTTGTCGGGTGCCATGCTACACGGCGCACGGCTCGATAAACTTCGCGCGGAAAAGGCCATACTCACCGAGGCCGATCAGTCGCACGCTCGGACTCCGAAGGCGCATTTCCGATCGGCTGACCTGCGCCAGGCGAACCTTGAGGGCGCTTTACTGAAGGACGCGAACTTTTCAGCAGCGGATCTACGCGAAGCACGCGTCTGTCGCGCGGATTTGTCTGGGGCCAATCTGACGACGGCGCAGCTCGAGGGGGCCGACTTCAGCGGTGCCAACTTGTCGTCGGCCGATTTGACAGGGTTGACGTTGCGGGGTGTCGACTTCACCGGGGCCCAGTTCTCCCGGGCAGTACTTCGGAAGTGCGACTTGGAAGGAGTTACCTTGCCTGGTGCGCGAATGGAATTTGCCATTCTGCACGGCACCTACTTGACCGGGAGCCGAATGCCCGAGGCTCGGTTGCGAGGAGCGATTCTAGCCGGCGCGGGACTGGCCGACATCGAATGGGAGCGGGCCGACCTGCGCGGCGCTGACCTTCGCGGCAGCACCTTCCACCTTGGTTCGTCGCGCAGCGGTCTTGTCGGAAGCCCGTTGGCGTGTGAAGGAAGCCGTACGGGCTTTTATACCGATGAGTCGCACGAGCAATATTTCAAGTCACCCGAGGAAATTCGTAAAGCGAATCTGCGCGGCGCGGACTTGCGCGGCGCGAGGATCCTTGACGTCGATTTTTATCTCGTCGACGTACGGGATGCGAAATATACCTCTGATCAAGCAGTGCATCTGCGCCAGACGGGCGCGATTCTTGAGACCAGAGTTTGATGATGCGGATCGGCACGGCGTCAGACTCGCCTGTGTACTAGCGTAGTGCCGCCGCGAAATCACCCGAATAGTGCCTGGATCGGCGTTCCCAGGGCCACGGCGTGGGGCCTGCCGAGGGGATCAACCAATTGTGTCTCGGGCGCGATGCCAAGGGCGTGATAAATCGTGGCGGCGATATCTTCTGGCGTCACGGCATCGCTTTTGGGGTAGGCCGCATGCTGGTCCGAGGCGCCGAATAGGGCGCCGCCACGCACTCCGCCGCCGGCCAACAACACGGTATAGCAGTGGGGCCAATGGTCGCGTCCGGCGGCGTCGGCGCCCGCGCCGCTCGTGATTTGCCCGAGGCGCGGCGTGCGGCCGAATTCCCCCATCGCGACGACCAGGGTCGAATCGAGCAGCCCACGCTCGGCAAGGTCTGCCAGCAGCGCCGCAAAGGCTCGATCGACGTAAGGGAGCAATGACTTTTTCAAAAGCGGAAAGTGTTGACGATGCGTGTCCCACGATTGATCAAATCGTCGGCCCGTACAGACAGTAACCAGGCGCACGCCCGACTCGATCAACCGGCGGGCCAGCAGCATGCTCTGACCCAAGTGCGGCAAGCCGCCGAATTTGCGCGCCTCAACCGAGCGATCCCGCCGGTCGGGCAGGCCGTAGCGCTCGCGGATGCGAGCCGGTTCGTCGTCCAGGTCGAACGCTTGCTGCGTTTCGCCCGTCGACAGCAGCTCGAACGCCTGGCGATAGTGCGTGGCGAAATCGGCCCCTTCCTCCCACGACGCGGTGTGCTTGTCCAACAGATCGCGCAGCGCTCTTCGCCCGGCGAGCCGATCGTGCGGTACGTCTACAGGCAATGCCAGGCCTGGCGCGTGGAATCCTGGCGCGCTGGGATCCCCCGTAACGAATGGATCGCAGGCGGCGCCCAAAAAGCCACCGTTTTGGCCCGGCAGATCGTAGCCGTTGTTGGACATGATGTCCGGCAATTGCACGGCAGCGGGGAGCGCCCTACCGGTTGGTCGCAGCCGCGCGAGGACGGCGCCATAGGGCGGGAAGTTATCCGGCTCGTCATGCACGATCAGACGGCCGCCGCGCAGCGGCTCGCGCCCCGTGAGCGCATAGTACGCGCCCGCATTGTGATCGACGACTGTATGGTGTACCGAGCGGACCTGCGCGACCAGGTGCATCTGCGCTGCGAGTAACGGAAGATGTTCGCAGACTTGGATGCCGGGAACACTGGTGGCGATGGGGCGAAAGTCGCCGCGAATCTCGGCCGGGGCCTGCGGCTTCAGATCCCACAGGTCCTGATGAGCCGGCCCCCCTTCCAGGAAAAAGAGAATGCAACTGCGTGCCTTGGCGGGCGAAGTATTTGGTGCGGCAAGAGCCACGCGCTCTAGCAGGCTCGGCAGATTCAGCCCGAGCACGCCCAGCGAGCCAATTTCGACCATCCAGCGGCGGCGGTTAAACCTGGCGGCCATGAGTCCAGCGCGCCTCCACGCGGCTAACGTTGATTGACAATACGGAGGGTAACTTTCCGCAATTCCGGCGAAGCGCCACGCCGAGGCGTGTCGAACTTCGCTTTCAGGTCATGGCCGCGTGCAGCGCCGCGGCTATTTCTTCCAAACGCTGCCCAGTCCGTCGGAATATTGCTGACGGATGCCATTGTCGGTGAGGATTTCTTCCGTGGCGTTGATCAGGTCCAAACGCCGGAACACCAGCGTCTCGACTTCGGTCTCGGCGAATTTGAATTCCAGGAACTCCTCTGTGCTATCTCGTACCAGTTCTACGAGGTGCGCCAGATTCTTGATGTCCACACCGTTCAGTTTCTCCAGCACGTGCAAGGCCGGAGAATCGTATCCCTTGGTAATCCGATTCGAAAAGAACGGCGATGGAATCAGCACTAACTCTTCCCCCTCGAACGCCGGCTGATCGTTGGCACGTGTCACTAGCGGGCTTTTCTTGCCGGACAGAAACGCCAGATAACGTGCGTCGCTGAATATCGCGCCGGCGAGCTCGGCCGAGGCGGTGGAAAAGACCAGGGGGCCCAGAATGAAGTAGCTGGGATAGCCACCGTCGAGGCGGGGGATGACGCGTGGGCGGCGGGCGGCGACCGGTGCCTCTACGTCGAGTGTCGCCCCGTCGCGCAGCAGCGTCAACGGAACCTTGCCATCGTGCGTTAGTTGCGGCACGTAATACGTGAACATCACTTGCAGGTCGTCGCCCAATCGCACGTTGCCGCTACGATCGAGCGTATGAGGGCCGATCCGCGTGACCACGTCGCGTGTGTGCAGCGAGTTTGCCGAAGCGTCGCCGCGCAGTCGCGTGATCATGCAGCCGCCCAGATCCTTGGGAACTTTCAGCCAGGCGCGCAGGGCGTCATTCTCGATCGTTTGGAACTCTTCCCAGATTTGCGGCTTGCCATCGTACTTGCCGTCTTGCACGTCGGCCAGGAACGTCCGCACCTCTTCGGCCGGAATCAGGTAGCCAATGTTGTCGGCCGCGGCCAGACCACTGAAGGCCACGCCGATGACCTTGCCGTCCGAGATGGCCGGTCCACCGCTATTGCCAGGGTTCAGTGCGGCGTCGATCTGAATGCGCAAGCCAGACACGCCAAAGTAATAACCGGTGTATTCGACGCGTGAGGCGATGCCCTCGGTTACCGAGATCTGGTCGCCGCCGATCGGAAATCCGTAGACGTTGACCGCGGCCTTGATGCGCGGCAAGCCTTCATCGAGCGTCAGCGCCGGCCGGTCGCTGAAAAAGGACTCGTCCTCGACGCTCAGCACGGCCAGGTCGATCGGCGTGGCGATGCCAATGACCTTGGCGGCAAACTTCTCGGCCGACTGGTAGGGCTGCACGTAAATCTGGCTGGCATAGCCCACCACATGCGCATTCGTGATGATCCGCTTGCCGTCGATGACAAAGCCAGTGCCCGAGATCTCGCGGGGGGCACTCTTAGTCCAGGGGCGAAAGAAATCGGGCAGCCGCTGCGTGGTGTGAATCTTGACGACCGACGGGCGGACGGCATCTTGATCGGCCCGTGCGGCGGCCGGCGCGCTGGCCAGAATCACGATCGCCAAAATAGCGGTTACCAGGGCCGATATCGTCCCACGGATGAAAACGAGTGCAGGGCAATAAGGGGCGGGCTGCGCTTCCATCAACGTCCTTTGTATGTGTGCTTCAACAGGGCAGGGGCCGTAAACAGTAAGCCGTCGGCCGATCGCGCGCGCCCGCCAGGTCGAGCGGAAGGTGCAGTCCAGTTCGAGCAGACACCCCGCGACGCCTATCATTCTGAACGCTGGCGTGCAGTGGTGCAATGGCGAACGGTCGTGAGACGATTCACGGTCAATCAACGAAAGTCGTGGATCGTCATTCTTCGCCGGGACGATAGGTCTTCAGCAACTGCGCCGTGATTTCGGCATCGGTAAATGCGGCCGGTTTCAGCCGGTTCTCTGAGAACAGCGATGCCTGATCGTTGAAATGGGGCGACGTTGGCACATCGCTCTGGCTGTACGCGACGTTGGTGAAGGCACGCGGCGGCTGGCTGAATTCCACAGCAAACACAAAGCTGTCGCCGCTATTGGCCGCGAGTTTGCCGTCATGGTCAGCCTTGAACTCCAGGACGCGGAAGCAGCCCATCAGGCCTGGACCGCCGCTAACGGGCAAATCGACAGAGCCCTTGCGGATGCGATGTACTTCGCCCCAGGTTACATCGGGGCGGCCGTACAGCGCGTTGATGTCGGCGAGCGCCGCATGGAATTTTGAAAGGGCCCGCTCGCGATCGGCCAAGCCGCGCGGTGTCGTCATGGGTTCGGCGGCGTTCCACGGGACGGCGAATTTGCCAACGCCTTTTTCGTAGTAGCGCTCCCACCAGTTAGCGAAGAGCGTTCCGCCTCGACTCGCCGCCGCGACGGTATTGTTCCACGATTCCAAAGCTTGAATCGCCGCGGCCAACTGCGGCGTGGACGGCTCGCTGCGCAGCGCGGCGATCAAATCGTCTTTGACCCGTTCTGCCAGCAGCATCAGTGGGCTGTGCTTGAGCGTACACACATCCTCGAGCGAGAGCTTCTTGTCGTTATTCACCAGCCGCAGGCTGTGCTGCGTACGCAGGCTAAGGTCGTTGGGCGAAAAGTGGGCCGGATACCGCGCCGGGTCGAGGAGCGCTTGCAAATTGGTTAGGTAGGGAGGCGAATTGCAATTCTGCACGTAGCCGCCGAGAGGATTCAGCAGTTGGGGCAACTCGTCTGTCGAGTGAAACTTCGTCCATATATCGCTTGTTCGCGTGGCATGTACCGCGGTTGCTTTGTGGGCCGGGTGAGGCAAATTGGGAACGGTGCCGTTCCAGATGTAGAAGATGTTGCCCACGCTGTCGGCGTAGCAAATGTTGAACATGGGGAGCAGGTTCATCTCGACGGTTTTACGAAACTCGTCGAGGTTCGTCGCCTGCGACATCCGCAGCCATTGTTCATAGGCGCGATAATTGTCGTAGCTGGCGTTGCGCAGCACGTAGATCTTTGTCGGCGTCCGGAGCACGACCGGTCCGATGGGCGTGTGCCAGAAGGTACGCTGCTGTGTCGAATTGTTGTCAGAATCTTTCACCACGACTTTAACGTCGTCACGCTTTAAAGGCACCGATCCGCCATCGAACAGGTAATGATCGGCGGCGGCCGGATCCAGGTCCAGTTCGTAGATCTCTTCCAAATCGGGCGCATTGACGGTGTGGGACCAACCGAGATGTTCGTTCCAGCCGCTGGTCAGTATGGGACGGCCGATGAATGTCGAGCCGTAAAAATTCATCCGACCCGGCACGATCATGTGTGCCTCGTAATAGGTCGAAACGGGCTGCCAGTGTTGGTGCGGATTGCCCATCAGCATGGCATGGCCCGACTGGCTGCGCGTGGGTGCGAAGGCCCACATGTTGGAACCGATCACGGAATCGTCGACGCCGTCGTCTTGCTGTGCCGTTTTGACTCCCTGGGATTTCAGAAAATCCTTGAGGATGTCATTGCGGTTGAAAGCGAAGCGCATGACCCCCGCGATTCCGTAGGCGGCCAGGTCATGCCCCGTGACGATGGGTGCCCAGGCGGGCGCCTGATCGTGATGGCGGGCGACATAGAAGTTCAGGCCGGCGGCAAAGCCCTCGAGCATCGCGCGATAGTCGGGATCGAGCTTGTGATAGGTTTCGACGGCCCGTGGGTAAACGCGAAATTGGTAATTGAAGAAATCGGCCGTGACGTTCTTGTCGTTGTCTCCAGGGCCAAAAGTCGCGGCCAGTTGGCTGCGCACGCCGAGAATGCCGCGCAGGATATTGTCGAGGTGATCCTCCGCCTGGCAGTAGGCGAATCCGAAGGCCGCGGCTTCGAGCGTTTCTCCTTCAATATGCGGCACGCCAAACTGCGTGCGGCGGATTTGCACCTGCTTGGCCAGAACCGCGGGGTCCGCGGCAGTCGCCGTGACCCAGGGGGAAACGATCGCACCAAATGCCGTGGCGCCGACCAAGGCCGTGAAAGCAGCGCAGCCGAACCGTTGCGTGATCGCCATACGACCCCCGGTGCCATTTAGACGGACTGATTACAGCCAGTGAAATCCGGCCTGTGTTGCGGGCTAGCGCAGCTTAACTGGGGTGCAAGTCGGGTTCAACTCGCGAACCCAGCGGTCGGCCGGCCAACCGCGCCCGTGCAAGTGGGACTTGCTGGAGAATGTCTGCTCAATGCCGGTGGCGTTGAACGTTCACGGGCCGTTGCTTTGGCCTATTGCGAAGCCGACAATGGGCAACGTCCCGCAAAGCTCATTTCCGCGGCGCATCAGACGCAACCACCACGTTCGAGGATGGCACGCATGTTACTCGACAAGAATCCGTCGTTGATCTCCTGGGCTGTCTTGTCCGCTCGAACTATCGGATATTTGCTACTGGTGTGCGGAGTTGCCATTGGCATCACGCCCGCCGCGCTGCGTGGCGAAGAAGCGCTCGGCATCGACGGGGGGAAGATCCGCGGATCGAACGATGACTCGGGCGTGCGCAGTTACAAAGGAATACCGTTTGCCGCGCCGCCGGTGGGCAAACTCCGTTGGCAGCCGCCGCAGCCGCTGGTCGCCTGGGAGGGAACGCGCGACTGCACGCAGTTCGGCGCGGTGTGTCCACAATTGCCCTATCCAGCTGGTTCGATGTATGTGCAGAAGCCACAACCGCAGAGCGAAGACTGCCTGTTCCTGAACGTCTGGACCGCGGCCAAGAGCGCCGCCGAGCGGCGCCCCGTGCTGGTGTGGATTCACGGTGGCGCCCTGACGCGCGGGTCGGGCTCGATTCCGCCCTACGATGGCACGTCGCTCGCGCGGAAAGGCGCCGTGGTGGTGACGATCAACTATCGTTTGGGACCGCTGGGATTCTTCGCGCATCCGTCCCTCAGTAAAGAGTCGGATCATGGTTCATCGGGTAACTACGGCATGCTCGATCAGATTGCGGCGCTCGAGTGGGTGAAGCGGAATATTGCAAACTTTGGCGGTGACCCGTCACGGGTGACGATTTTTGGCGAATCGGCCGGATCGTGGAGCGTCTGTTACCTGGTTGCCTCTCCGCTGGCCAAGGGATTGTTCCACGGTGCGATTGGCCAAAGTGGCGGCGCGTTCGCGCCCATGGCGTTCTTGAAAGAGGAAAAGCATGGCGTTCCCTCGGCCGAGAAAGTCGGCGAGCGTCTGGTCAAGGAACTGGATTGCGAAGCGGCCGAGAGCGCCGCGGAGGCGCTACGGGCGAAAACACCTGACGAGCTACTGGCCGCGGCCGAAAAAATCGGCCTACGCATTCGGCCGAATGTCGACGGTTGGGTGCTACCCGACGACGTGTACGCGATTTTTACGGCCGGCAAGCAGAATCATGTGCCGGTGATTGTAGGCTCGACCGCTGACGAAGGAACCACACTCGCCGCGGCCCTGGTGCCGAAGACCAAAGAAGCCTACGAGGCGGCCGCGCGAACTAAGTATGGCGACCTGGCCGATGAATTCCTGGCGGTCTATCCGGCGGCCACGGACGAGGACGTGCGGGGCGCGTTCCTGGCCAGCGTCCGCGACGAATGGTTCACCTGGGAAATGCGCACCTGGGCGCGACTTGCCGAGCGTTCTGGCAACGCGGCCTATCAATACTTCTTTTCTCACGTTCCTCCCTCGCCGAACAAGGCGCAAAACGGCGCCTATCACGCGGCCGAGATTTTGTATGTGTTCGACAACCTGCCGACTGTGGATTGGCCCTTTAGTGTCGATGATCGAGAACTGGCCGAAGACGTTTCGAGTGCCTGGGTCCGCTTTGCGGCCACCCGGGACCCAAACGGCGGCGATCTGCCGTTGTGGACCACCTATGACGCGGCGGCGCAATACTATATGGCCCTGGGGGATCGGATCGAGCCGCGGCGGGAGTTGCTCAAGGCCCAATGCGACTTCTTTGACAAGTTCTACGCGGCCAAGCGGATCACGCCCTGAGCGTTCTGTTGCTGGATCGAAGACGTGCAGCGCGGCCATGCAGGATCTACGATTGAGCGCAAGTCCTTTAGAAATGGCCCGATTTCCGTGCTCTCGCGCATTTGGCGCGGGACTTGCTATTTGCTGCGGTCGAAATGGCCCATAAGGCGCAGGGCCCGAATCGTCGCGCCAGCATAAGCAAGATGTCTCGGAGGTGCCAGGATGTCACAAGCCATCACCAATCGGCGAGGTTTTTCGGAGCGGATCGCGCGGGAATGCCGTCGCATGCGGACGGCCTGGACCAATCAGGAACGCAACCGCCGCCAGGCAATTGCCCGCCGCCGCCAGGAACTGCTGCAACCTTTGCTGGTGGACTCACCGCGGAATCAAGAAGCGGCCGAGTTATGGGCCGTGGGCTCGGTTTCGGCGGTCGATCTGGCGCGGTTGGCCGGGTAAGTCGTTTCACTTGTGCGCAAGGGACCAGGGCCGTCAATTTGGTGCCTGACGGTCAACCGCGATGGGCACCTCGATCGGTTTGCTCCCATTGGTGGGCGTGACCAGAAGCCGTGAAAGCTCGAACACGCTTTCCGTATCTTTTACTTTAAAAGTTGCGGTTACCTGGGCGTTACCGCTTGAGCCCTGAACGATGAATTGGCATTCCAATTCGTCAGCGGGAGCGTCGGCAGGCCGCAATGGCCAAGTCACGTCTTGGTCGGGCGGCAATCGCAAGGGCTTGCCCAAGCGGTCGTTCACTTCGTTATTTTCTATAACTGCACTAAAGGCAGCCTGTATTGCCCGTTGCGCTATGGCGCCGATTCCTTCCACCGTCGCCGCCAGAAGTTGTGCCGGCACATTCAGAATTGTTTGAGCTGTCCGTTTGGCCAACGGTACTGGCGCAAGCATTACGGCGACGAGCAATACCAAACCAACGAGCGCGACCAAACCGCGGACGGCGCCCGCTCTCGCTGCTGCGCCAGGAATTCGATTCGTAGCACGTCCCGTGTTCATTGTTCGGTGCTCCCGGCAATCTGCGTTCGATTGGATGCGCCCTAGGGACCGGGACTTCGCACAAAACGCTCCTTACGCACAGCCCGATGCTGCTGCTATATATGATTCTGCGGATGGCGACTTTATTCCAAGTGCGGGAGAGAAAACCATGGTGCGGGTTCGCGTCTTCGATAGCCAAGGGAAGCTCGTGGGGCCTGTGGATTCGCCGCGCGTGGAGCTTTCGGACGAACAATGGCAAACGCGGCTTTCGCCCGAGCAGTACCAGATCGCCCGCGACAAGGGGACCGAGCGGGCCTTTTGCGGCACCTTGCTCGATAACAAGACGGAAGGAGTCTATAGCTGCATCTGCTGCGGCCTGCCGCTATTCGCTTCCAACGCGAAGTTCAACTCCGGCACCGGCTGGCCGAGCTTCTTTCAGCCGATCGCCAAGGAGAATGTCATTGAGGAGCGCGATGCGAGCTATGGAATGGTGCGCACGGAGATCCTCTGTGCGCGTTGCGACTGCCATCTAGGACACGTCTTCGACGATGGTCCGCCGCCTACGCGGCTGCGCTACTGCCTGAATTCGGCGTCGCTCAGATTTACGCCCACCACAGATCTGGCGTCGTTGGCCGACCCGACCGCGGTGGCTCCGTAGTAAAACTTGCGGAACGGCGCGATCTACAGGATCTGTAAAGCCGCGCGTCGCTTCAAGCGCGCTGCTGCCGCGACGCAAATGGGCCGCGCTCTAGCGCGAGTGGCATCGGTCCGTTAGGAGCTGCTGCGTACATACAGCCAAGCGGCTCTTATGTCGGCTAGAAGTTGGTCGTTCGGCTGCTCGCCCCTCAACGGGACGATGGTTTAGGGCCCATCGGCACATTAAACATGCCGCCCCCCATGCCGCCGCCCATGCCTCCCATGCCGCCGCCCATTCCACCACCCATCATTCCACCGCCCATGCCGCCCCCCATACCGCCGCCCATGCCGCCTCCCATACCACCACCCATTCCGCCGCCACCCATGCCGCCCATGCCACCCATGCCGCTGACCATGCGAGTCATAATGGGGATCACGAGGTCGGCCACCGGATAGACGCGGGTGGTGAGAATCTCGTCGGCCTTTTCCTTGGAAGTGATTTTCAGCACCTCATCCTGCACGACGTAGGTCAGATCGAACTCTTCCAGGATCAACTTCAGCGCGCTGCGCAGGCTGATCCCCTTGACGTTCTTGGTGACAGGAGCTGATGGATCGACCGCGGCATCGGTGAGCCCCTTGTTATCGAGCTGGATTTCGATGTCGTGCTTGCTCTTGATGTAATCCACCACGTCCGACAGCGGCGTGTCGGCAAAGTCGAGGTCGGTGTTATTGCCGAGCTCGCGATAGATTTTTTCTTCGGAGGAACCAGGCTGATACAGGCTCACCGCCTCGCCGTACTTCTTGCGGCGTTCGGTCTTCAACATCCATTCTTCGGCCGAGGGATAGATGATCGGCGGCTCGTCCGACTGCGGAATGTGGGCCACTTCCACGGCATACAAGGCTTCCACGACACCTTTATGGCGACGCCGCACCAGCTCTTGCATGTCGTACACGTAGCCGCGGGTGCGAGCTTCGACCGGACCCATCACCGTGGCGATCGCTCGGCCCGGCTCGGGTGTGTAGCGCAGCGGCGGGTTTAGTTCGGTGGCCCGGTTGGCTTCTTCTTCGGCGTCGCGGAAACGCCGCTCGTCGAGCAGTGCATTGAAGCGCGCCAAGAGCTGCTCGGCCTTCTCTTCGTTGATTACCAGCTCGCGATTCAGTTCCTTGCGAGCGTCACTCTCGGCCTGTACTTCTTGCTGATGAATCTCTCGCTCGAACTTCTCCGAGGAACGACGCGAAGCGTCTTGCAAGGCCGTTTCCAATTGGCCGGCTAATTGTCCACGCAGCGCGGTATCGAGTTCGGGCGTCTTGCGCACGCGCTCGAGCTCGACCTTCAATCCATCGATCACCGCGTCCGGATTGGTGGCCATCTGGGTGCGGGCGTCGTTGACCGCCGTACGAACCTCGGTCTGCACCGATTGCTGTAGCACGCGCCGCTCGCGATCGACTGCGTCCAACAGGCCGCCGTCGGGGTCGTCGGCAGAGACAACTCGGGTTTCGCGCTCATCAGGGCCAGTAGCGGTATCGCTGCTGTCAGCGGCGAATTTCATTTGAGGGACCGCGGCGCCGGGCTTGCCAGCCCGCTGGGCCAATCGCAGCAGGGCACTGGCGTCGGCGTCCGAGGCGTTAGCCTTGAGCGCCTGCTCGGCCAACTGCTGCGCCTGCCCAGCATCGCCCGAAGCGAGCGCCACGCGACTCAAACGATTGAGCCCCTGGGCGTCGTCCTGCATCATGCGCCGCGCCTCGGTCAACCCTTGGCTGCCAAGCGTCGGCAGGCTGAGCCCACCGTCATGGCTGGCGGATTCCAC
>DASXEJ010000337.1 GCA_036490175.1 Pirellulales bacterium
CCGACACGCTTTCAACCTCGGCAAATTTTCCACCGGCAATGGCACAGAAGCACTGACCGCCGCCGCGGTTGATCTCCTGGACCCTGTAAATTGCAAAATCCCTCGCAGCTTTCGCTGCGGGGGATTTGACTGTTTGTCTCAATAGGGAGGGGGCGGCGGCGGATAGGGATATGCGCCTGGAGGAGGCGGTGGCGGGTAAGCCCTGTGCCGCCACGGGACCTTGTTGCCTTTCGTCTGCATGCATTGCGCATAAGCGATATCGTAGCGATGCTGCAGGGAATATTGCGCGCCTGCGCTTGTGTTGGCGCCCACACCCGTTCCCACTACCGCTCCCGACGCGGCACCGATGGCAGCGCCACGTCCACCGCCGACCGCCGCGCCGAGACCAGCGCCAAGAGCTGTGCCCAGAATGCCTTCCCCGATAGCGGTGTTATTTGCCGCCTCGGCGCCGCCGGCAACGCGTTGACTTGCGAACCCTTCGCACACCGACTCGTCAGCCTGGAATGCCTGAAGTGATTTGTTTTGTCCCGGCATTACCGGAACAGTGGGACCCATAGGCGGCGTGACGCAGCCGCTCAGCACGGTTGCCAGCGCTGTCGTCAAAACAATGGCTCGCGTTATCCTCATTGTGATCCTCGCTGACCGTTGGGCGCACCCTGCTCGCCGGGAGGCGGACCTTGTTCGTCATAGCCTGGCGGCGGTCCCTGATCATAACCCGGAGGTGGCGAACCTTGGTTGTAACCCGGCTGCGGACCCTGCCCATACCCTGGTGGAGGGCCTTGGTCGTAACCCGGAGGCGGAGCCTGCTGATAGTCGTATTGCTGCTGATCAGGCGGGGGGCCTTGATCCGGTCCGCTTTCGTCATATCCGGACCCCTGCGCCGGAACCGGGCGCCACGCTCCGTAGCAATAGGGGACATAGGGGTAATACCCGGATGGATTATAGCAGTACCACCACGTAGGCCCGGCTTCGTCGTAAGACGGATCCTCATAGTAATAATCGGAGACGGCGGTCGGATAAGGATAAATTGGCGCCGTGTACCAGAACCACGCACCGCCCGCATTCCACCACCAGCCATACCGGCCGTTATACCAGCGATGATACCAGCGCCCATGCGTCCACGCCGCGCGCTGCACCGACGAGAAATGCGCAAAGCCAATATGGCCGACAATTGCTGCGTGGAGCGGATGGAAGCCAGGCCGACCGAAACCTCGGCCTATCCCCCGTCGCACGGCAGCGTGAAACACGGGGCGTGAGGGCGCATGGATCGCCGCACGGGGCGCGACAGCATGCGCTGCCGGGTGGTGGATGGGTTCTGCCGAGAGCGGCGCCGCAAGCAAAGTGGCGCCTGCAAGCAGCAGGGAAGCGATGGAAAACCGAGGGTGCATGATACCGTTCCGTTGTTCGCCTAACGAGTAGTCTCCGCAAGCTGAACCCCGGATGAACGCGGCAATTGGCGGTTCGACGGCGTGCGGGACAGCGTAGGGAACGGGAGCAGCGCCCTGAGGTTGCAGCAATTCTTCGGGCGAGTGGACAGGCCCCCGGCCTTTGTCCACTCGCCCGTCAAGCGGATCGATCGAATTGTTTGCAGGTTACTTCGCACAGTCGACGATGAGATCGAACTTATAGTCTTCCGGCAGTAGTGTCAGGGTGGCATAGGTGTTGACGTTTATCATGTCCCCTTGCTTGGCAATGACGACGTATCCTGGCGCGAGCGTCTGCGAATCTCCGGCAATAGTCGCGGTCGCTGCGCAATTGTCGACCTTCCTGGCCATTTGCACATAATAAACGCCGGTATTTGGATGACTGGCACTCGTCACGTTGTGCTGTACCTGGACGCTCCCGTCCGAGTTGATCACCGCATATCCCCCGGCCATTTTCTTGCCGGGGGCGTTCTGGGCGAAGCCCGTGCCAGCCGTGAGCGCAAGAAGTCCTGCGACTGCCAGCGTCGTAAAGGCGAGTTTCTGCAACATTGCTTTGTCCCTTCTCTGGATTGGCGGCGCCTGATGGCAGCCACCGTAGCAATGGCCGTAATTCGGGAAGTTGTGATAAGTTGCGATGGACGTAGAGGCGTGACTGATGATTAGTTACCGGCTCCCATCAATTTGTTCCGGGAAGGCGCGCGAAGATTTGTTGATGACATGGGAACGATCAAAAACGACATAAGGCATAATGAGTTAGATGGCCTTCGTAATCATCGCCCAGCTCACTTCTGCCAAACACCGCGTCGTCGCAGTACTCAACAGGCTTACCAATTGGTTACGTTATATCTGAGCATGCAACTTTCGCGCTCCGTGGACCGCGCAGGTATATGCATGCCGCGGCTCCCTGAATTGCCGGGTGCAACATCCTTCGCGGGAGTTGAACGGGTTTGGTGCCGGCTGCAGGGATCGAACCCGCGACCCCGTGATTACAAATCACGTGCTCTACCAGCTGAGCTAAGCCGGCCCCAGAACGGGGACATACGCTGCCCGGGGGCGAAAACGCAACAGGTTCGGAGGGCTCTGGCGGGTTGGACGCCGCGCCGCACTTCGGTATGGTGGCGGCCCGCGGGGTTTATCGCACATTCTTGGTCGTTCATGAATTCCATCCTGGTCACCAGCGCGCTTCCTTACATCAATGGCGTCAAGCATCTGGGCAATCTTGTGGGCTCGATGCTCCCGGCGGATGTGTTCGCGCGCTTCCAACGAGCGCGAGGGCGCAACACGCTTTATATCTGCGCCACCGACGAGCATGGCACGCCGGCCGAACTTGCGGCGCTCGAGGCGGGGCAGGATGTCGCCGCCTATTGCACAGAGCAGCACGAGATCCAGAAGGAATTGGGTGCGCGTTTCGGATTATCCTGGGACTTCTTCGGTCGCTCCTCGCGCCGGCCGAATCATGAACTGACCCAGCAATTTGCCCGTGCACTTTGGGCCCGCGGCCATCTCGAGGTGCGTACCACCAGGCAGGTCTATTCCAAAGCCGACCGCCGCTTCTTGCCCGATCGCTATGTTATCGGCACCTGTCCGCATTGCGGTTACGAACGGGCGCGCGGCGATCAGTGTGAGAACTGCACGCGGGTGCTTGATCCCGTGGATCTGGTCAACCCGCGGTCGGCACTCTCCGGCGCCACGGACATCGAGATACGCGACAGCGCGCACCTCTTTCTGAAGCAATCGCAATTCGTCGACGAACTGCGCACCTGGGTGAACAACCACCGCAATGATTGGCCCATCCTTGTTACCTCGATTGCGCATAAGTGGCTGGACGAGGGTTTGCACGACCGCGGTATCACGCGCGACCTTGAGTGGGGCATTCCCGTGCCGGACGACATTGGCGACGGGCAGCTTCAGGGCAAGGTCTTCTACGTCTGGTTCGATGCGCCGATCGAATACATCGGGGCCACGCGGGAATGGGCAGAGGCCAGCGGCAAAGGCGAGTCGTGGCGCGACTGG
>DASXEJ010000338.1 GCA_036490175.1 Pirellulales bacterium
GCAGACGCGGGCGTTGTACGCGCAAGGGGCGCTGCCGGTTTATTTCTCACATACCTTGGGGGCGTTTCGGTCGTACCAGGAAAAGCACTTGCCCGTCCGCGTGCTGACCGAACACGATCTGGAAGATGCCGACCTGCAAGGGATACGCGTGCTGGTGCTGCCGAATGTGGCCTGCATGTCGTCGCGCGCCGCCGAGGTCGTGCGGCGTTTCGTCGCCAGCGGCGGTGGGCTTGTGGCGACATTCGAGACGTCGCTGTACGACGAGAATTATGAAAAGCGCGCGGACTTTGCCCTGGCCGATCTTTTCCGCGCTCAGTACCTATCGACCGACACGGTGAGCCAGCGCGTCGAGAATCTTTACCTTTCGCTGGCGGCGGACCATCCGATCGTCAATGATCCGCTAATCAAATCCAAGCAAAACACGGCCTGGCTCAATCCGGGCAATCCGCCGGATAAGGGGACGCTGGCCTTGATCGCGAGCGCTGCGGCGGTAAAGCCACTCGACGGCGGCGAAGTGCTGGCGACATACCGGGTGAACTTGCCGGCTGAGCGCGCCAAGGAGCAATTTCCGGCCGTTATCGCCTCGGAATTTGGTAAAGGACGCGTCGTCTTTTTCCCGGCCTCGGTCGACAAGGGGATGTTTTTCTATCCCGACGGCTACATGCGACAGATGCTGGCGAACGCAGCCCAATGGGCGGCGCGCGACGATCGGCCGGATGTGGAAGTGGACGGGCCGCTGATTCTCACCACCACCTATCGCCGCCAGCCAGATAAAAAACGCACGATCGTGCATCTGCTAAACCAGGCCAGTAGCTGGGGCATGCACTCGACCTATCAAAAGCTGGCCCCGCCGCCCGAGGAATTGAACAAGCATTGGGGCTTTCCGAATCAGTCCGAGTTGCGTGGCACATGGCCAGTGCGCGAGGAGATCATTCCGCTCTCGGGCATCCGCGTCCGTTGTCGTGTGCCTGGCGTGACCAAGGCGACGCTCGAGCCCGGTTCGATCGATCTGCCGATCAGCAAGACAGACAACGGTTTAGAAGTGATCGTAAACGATCTTGGTATGCACTCGATGGTAGTATTCGAATGAGAGTTCGGACGTGGATCGTTTTAACAATCTTATGCGCGGGCATTGCACAGGCTTGCGCGGGCGATGAGCAGCCAGTCGCTTTTCGTACGATCGACGATTTGTGGTCGGGCTTTGATCCGCGGGCCTTGCCGCTGGAAGTCGAAGTGATCAAGGCCTGGGACGAAGGTGATGTCCACCTGGAGACGATCTATTTCACCGGCGAGGTGTTCGAAGGCGAAAAAACGCGCGTCTTCGGGTACATCGGCCGTCCTAAGAACATCGCCGGCACGACGCCGGGCATCTTGCACATTCACGGCGGTGGGCAGACGGCCAATCTGGATTGGCCGCGGTTCTGGGCACGCCGTGGGTACATTTCGTTCAGCTTCGATTTTTGCGGCAACACGAATTTACCAACGCTGGGCCCCGAGTATCGACGCGAGCGTTACACGCTGTGGGGTAAGGTGCCTGCCAACATGATGGAAGTCAGCGGCGGCCGGGAAATGAAGCCGACACCGCGCTATAACCCTTGGTACCATTGGAACATGGCAGCGCGGCGCGGACTGACGTTGCTCGAAGCGCAGCCAGGGATCGACGGCGAGCGGCTGGGTATTTTCGGTATTTCGATGGGGGGCACGCTGACCTGGATGGTCGCGGCTGTTGATCCGCGCGTGAAGGCGGCGGTGCCGATCTATGGCAACGGCTGGGAATCGTACTCGGCCTATCCGCCCCAGCCTGAGCCGGAAGTCAGCGAGGATAACCGGCTGTGGCGGGCCTTGATCGCGCCAGAGACTCATGCACCGCGCATCAGTTGTCCGGTGCTCTTCATGAGCGCGACTGACGACTTTCACGGCAAAATGGATCTTGGCTATCGCACGCTCGACCTGCTCAAGTCGCCCATTCGCCGGCAAGTTTTCACGCCCAACTATGACCATCACATCGAGCCGGCCGAAGCCCGTTCGCTGCCGCTGTGGATGGACGTGCATCTGCGCGGGACACCTGCGGAGTGGCCCGCCGCACCACAGATCGAGTTTACTGCCGCGGATGAGGACGGCGTGCCACGTGTGCGCGTCACGGCCGCGGCAGAGTCTGACCCGGTAACGCGCGTCGATATCTATTACGCGTTATCGAACGATTGGCCGATGACCCGCTTCTGGCGAACGATCGAAAACGTGCAGCCCAGCGATGGCGTCTGGATGGGCGCCACCGCGTGTCTGGATGCGAGCGATGTGCTGACCGCGTTCGCCAACGTTACGTACGCCACGGGCATCCGGCAAAGCTCGCGCCTTGCGCGAAGGTCCGTGGCGGAAATCGCCAGGGCACGCCCGACGCTCGTGCGATCGGCCCTGATCGACGCAATGGACACCTCGACCGATTGGAACTGGGTGCCGGCTTATACCGACCCGAATCAGGGAGACACGGCATTTTTCGCTCCCTGGACCGGCGCCGACGGCGAGCGTGGTTTTACGCTCGATCCAAAAATGTTTCCACACGAGCGGGCCACGAGCTACTACTTCGGCACTCGCAAAATCGGCGATCCGCAATTTCGCGGCCAGGCGGGCGCAATGCTAGCGATCGATTATCCGGCGGATCGCGCGCCGGATAAACTCACCATTCGCGTGAGACATCGAGTGCCGGGCGAGCACAGCCAGGAGTTCGAGACAACGGTGCTACCGCAGCCCGACGGCGCAGATACGCCTGCGACTGAAACGGAGTCGCCCGACACGGTGCCCTGGCGCACGCTACGGTTGGAAGTAGGCCAGTTTCACAATGCTCAAAAGGTCGGGCTTCCGGATTGGGAGCACGTTGAATACTTCATTCTGCAAGGAACGAACTCGCCCGGGCATCCGCCGGTGTTTAAGCGGTTGCGATGGGAACCAAAGCCATAGTTCGTCGTTGACGAGTTGGCATTATTGCTGCCATTGGACCGACACGTTGGCCCACGTCGCGCGATGGCGTTTGATCAACAGGACGACCGCCGGCTTCGTACTATCAATCCCGCCAGCGCCAGTTGCGGATCTCGGGCATGTCTTCGCCGTAGGTGCGGATATAGCGCTTGTGGTCGATCAGTTTGTCGCGGCAGAATTGTTTGACGTAGGCTCCTTTGTCTCCCACCTGCGGCAAGCGGTCGATGGCGTCCATCACCAGGTGAAAACGATCTAAATCGTTGAGCACGGCCATATCGAACGGGGTCGTGATCGTCCCCTCCTCCTTGTAGCCGCGGACGTGCATGTTGTCGTGGTTCGCGCGGCGGTACGCCAGTCGGTGAATCAATGTCGGATAGCCATGAAAGGCAAAAATCACGGGCTTGTCGCGCGTGAAGTAGGAATCAAAGTCTTTGTCCGGTAGCCCATGCGGATGCTCGGTGGCCGGCTGCAACTTCATCAGGTCGACCACATTGACCATGCGAACCTTCAACTCGGGCAGATGCTCGCGCAATAGCTTGATTGCGGCCAAGGTTTCCAGAGTGGGCACATCACCGGCCGCGGCCATGACGACGTCGGTTTCTCCGCCGGCGTCGTTGCTGGCCCAATCCCAAATGCTGATACCTGCCGTGCAATGCCGTACGGCCTGATCCATCGAAAGCCATTGCGGCGCGGGATGCTTGCCGGCGACCACCACGTTTACATAGTTCCGGCTCTTTAAGCAGTGGTCGGTCACAGAGAGCAGGCAGTTGGCATCGGGCGGAAGGTAAACGCGCACGACTTCCGCCTTCTTGTTTACCACCACGTCGATAAAGCCCGGGTCCTGGTGCGTAAAGCCGTTGTGATCCTGCCGCCAGACGTGCGATGCTAGCAAGATGTTTAACGAGGCAATGGGCCGGCGCCAGGGAATCTCGCGCGTCACCTTTAGCCACTTGGCATGTTGGTTGAACATCGAATCGATAATGTGAATAAAGGCTTCATACGAGTTGAACAGTCCATGCCGGCCGGTCAGCAGATAACCTTCGAGCCAGCCTTCGCATTGATGCTCGCTGAGAATTTCCACCACGCGGCCATCGCGCGCCAGGTGATCGTCGATCGGGATGCGATCGGCGTCCCACTGGCGCTCGGTAACTTGAAACACATCGCCGAGCCGGTTCGACATGGTTTCGTCAGGACCAAAGATGCGGAAATTGCGCACCGTTTTGTTATGTGAAAGTACGTCGCGCAAATACCCGCCCAGCACGCGCGTGTCTTCGCCATCGACGGCGCCCGGTGCCGGCACGTCGACGGCATAGTCGCAGAAGTCGGGAAGTAATAGATCTTTGAGCAGTAGTCCGCCGTTGGCCTGCGGATTGGCTCCCATGCGGCGTTCGCCATGCGGGGCAAGTTCGGCCAGCTCGGGCATCAGACGGCCCTCGCTATCGAACAGTTCGGCCGGTCGATAGCTGCGCAGCCAGTGGTCCAATTGCGCCAAGTGCTGCGGATTGCGCTTCGGGTCCGAAAGGGGGACCTGGTGCGCGCGAAATGTTCCCTCGACCTGCAGGCCATCGACGATCTTGGGGCCGGTCCAGCCCTTGGGCGTTTGCAGAACAATCATCGGCCAGCGCGGACGCGGAGCATCGGCATTCACACGCGCGTCGGATTGAATCTGACGAATATCGTCGAAGACCGCGTCCAGTGTGGCGGCCATTTGCTGGTGTATCACGGCTGGATCATCTCCCACCACAAAATACGGTTTGTAGCCGTACCCGCGCATTAGCATTTCCAACTCTTCGCGGCTGATGCGCGCGAGGATCGTCGGATTCGAGATCTTGTAGCCGTTCAGATGCAGGATCGGCAGCACGGCGCCGTCGGTCGCCGGGTTCAGGAACTTGTTGCCGTGCCAACTGGTGGCGAGCGGGCCGGTCTCGGCTTCGCCGTCGCCGATCACGCAGGCGACAACGAGTGCGGGATTATCGAACACGGCGCCGTACGCATGACTCAGACTGTAGCCAAGCTCGCCCCCTTCATGGATCGATCCGGGCGTTTCGGGGGCGACGTGGCTGGGGATCCCACCGGGGAAAGAGAACTGCTTGAAGAGATGCTTCAGCCCCGCTTCGTCCTGCGAGACGCGCGGGTACAACTCGCTGTAGGTTCCTTCGAGATAGGTGTTCGCCACCAGGGCCGGGCCACCGTGCCCTGGTCCCGCGATGTAAATCATGTCGAGATCGCGGTCGCGAATCATACGATTCAAGTGGACGTAGACAAAATTCTGCCCCGGCGTTGTTCCCCAGTGCCCCAGCAGGCGCGGCTTGATGTGGGCAGGCTGTAGTGGCTCTTTGAGCAGCGGATTGTCGTACAAGTAAATCTGGCCGACGGATAGATAATTGGCCGCCCGCCAATAGCCATCCATGCGTCGCAGCTGATCGGCCGACAGGGGCTGGGCCGACGAAATCGGGCTCGCCGCTGCCTGGCTACTGTCGGAAGTCGCGGCGCCGGTGCGGGCAGGCGAGGATGGTGGCAGCGACTGCTTGCTCGTCGAAGATGAGTGCATGGCGGATAAACTCCATTACCGTAGGGATCGCGCGCTAGGTCGAGGGGGGCCGTGGCAACTCTGCCAATATCCGTTTGACGTCGCGGGCGATCATGGATTCTTCGTCCGTATGGATGACACGGACGGCGCAGCAGGCGTTGTCGGCCGAGATCAGTCCGGCGCCGCGTGCATTGCGCTGTTCGTCCAGCCGAATACCGAGAAAGTCGAGCGCCTGGCAAATCTCGGCACGAACTTCAACTGAATTCTCGCCAATTCCGCCGGCAAACACCAGCGAGTCGACGCCGCCTAGCGCCGCGGCCATCGCGCCGATCCATTTGCGCGCTTGATAACAGAACACGGCGATGGCGTCGCGGGCCCGCGAATCGGTGGCGCGTCGATCGAGCAGATCGCGCACGTCGGCGCTGGTTTCCGAGAGTCCTAACAGTCCCGAGCGCCGGTTGACTAACTCGTCGAGTGCGTCGGCGCTCAATTGTTCACTACGGACAAGGTGCACCAGAACGCCGGGATCTAGATCGCCGCTGCGGGTGCCCATGACGAGGCCGGCCGTGGGCGTAAAGGCCATGGTCGTATCGACGCACTTTCGCTCATGCACGGCGGCCATGCTCGCACCGTTGCCCAAGTGCGCCAGGATCACGCGCCCGGCGGCCTCTTGTGGGCTGGTCACGCGCGCGAGTTCTTCCATCAAGTACGCGTATGAGATCCCGTGGAAGCCGTAGCGTCGGATGCCGGCCTCGAAATAGTGGAGAGGAAGCGGAAGCAGCGCCGCCACGCGTGGCAGATCGCGATGAAAAGCCGTATCGAAGCAAGCCACCTGGGCGACCGTTGGCAATCGTCGACCGCAACCCTCGATCAAAGCAATCTCACCCGGCAAATGTTCAGGATCGAGTGGACAGAGCCTGCGGAGTTCGTCGACCACGGCCGGCGTGACCAGCTGCGTTGCGGTGTACCTGGCTCCTCCATGGACGATGCGGTGACCGATGCCGGTGATGCTAGTTAAACCGACGCGACGGTCGAGCCATTCAAGCAATTGCCGCGCGGCGGAGTCGGGATCGGCGGCTTCGATCGGCCGCGGAGCCTCGGCGGCGCTACCGGCTGTCTTGGTGGTGAGCGTGGTTCCGCTCTGCCCTATGCGTTCGATCTTGCCCGAGGTGCATCGCGTGGGCGGATCGCCTGGCGCAAACAGGGCGAACTTGATGCTCGACGAACCACCGTTAAGTGTGAGAATCGACGAGCCCATGCTAGGCGATACCAGGGTGCCGCGAAGAGTCCATCCGCTGACAGTATAGCGGAGAACCGGCCTTCAGAAACAAATAGTTGCGGCACAACTGTGAGGGAACAGTGAGCCGAGGCCGCGCGTCGCTGCGCCAAAAAAAGCTTGGCGCTTTTGTTCCCAGCTACGCCGAAACTAGGCACTGGCGTGTACGATTTTGGCCAGTTCCCGTGTCGGGTGGGGGACATGAAGTTTTGGCAGGTCCAGGCCAACACACGTGAGCAATGTACGGGCGCGTGCGGCGTACGTGTGATCGCGCAT
>DASXEJ010000339.1 GCA_036490175.1 Pirellulales bacterium
TCGGGGCGACAGGATTTGAACCTGCGACCTCTTGACCCCCAGTCAAGCGCGCTAGCCAGGCTGCGCCACGCCCCGTGTGCGTGTTGAACACCGTAACGACGATCAGGTCGTCCGGCGTTCGAGAGCGTACGAGTATCCCACAATCGTCGCCGCTTGACAACGCCGTGCCGCCTATCGGCGTGAGTCTCGTCAAGAACGATTGAGAACAGCGGCGACGATCACCCGGCCTCGGGTACACGCAAATTCGGCTGCCAGACGGGTCGTCCGGCCCTGCGTCTACCCGCCGCCGCACCGCGCGCTCTGGGACTGCACGCGGGCGGCGGGTCGCACTCTCGCGGGATTGTTTCGATTAAAGAGTGCCTGGTCCTGCGGAAGACGTTTTGGCCTGGGATGAGTATCTTCCGCCGCGGTGGCAGAGACGTGCTTGCTAGCCGGCCTTGGCCCGCACGGCTGGAGTGGCATTTGCGGCTGGCTCGGCCGCTTCGGGCATCTTGATCGTCGCGCCGGGTGGCATGCGTCGCTCTTGCGTGATGCCGCGCTGCGAGCGGATGAAAAATTCGTAGAAGTGCCCGGCGATGCCCTCGCGGAAATCGTGGCCCAGGCGATCGAGGATCTCGCTCCATTTCAAGCCACTGCGATAGACCAACCGGTAGGCCATCTTCAACTCAGTAATTTCGGTGGTGGTGGCTCCGTTGCGTCGCAGTCCGATCGAGTTCAGGCCGACGACAAAGTTGCTGGCGCCATCGATGGTGACAAATGGCGGCACGTCTTTGACCACGCGCGCCTGCCCACCGACCATGGCCATGCGACCGATGCGGCAAAACTGATGCACGGCAACGCCGCCCGAGACGAAGGCACGATCTTCGACCAGCACATGTCCGGCCATCATGCAGTTGTTGGCGAAAATTACGTGATTGCCGACGTGGCAATCGTGTGCGATATGAGCGCTGACCATCAGCAGGTTGTTGTTGCCGACGATCGTTAGATGTCCTTCCTCCATAGCGCGATGAATCGTAACGTTCTCGCGCAACGTATTGCCGGACCCGACGATCAGGGAGCCCGGCCGCTCGGGCATGCGCACGTGTTGTGGCAGCCCTCCCAAGACGGCCCCTTCGAAGACATGGTTATTGTCGCCGAGCGTAGTATCGGCCTTGAGGACGACGCGGGCTTCGATAGTGCAGTTGTGGCCGATCGCGACGTTGGCTTCAACGATCGCAAAGGGGCCGATCGTTACATTGTGTCCAAGCTTGGCGGTGGGATGGACAATGGCAAGCGGGTGGATCTTCACCTGTGATGGCCTCGGCGGGAGAGATGGGTCGGCAGGCACTGGCGGGGCCGCGCTCTGGTCGATTGGCGGTGGGAGGGAAGTTCGCGATTGTTTCGCCCGTATGGGTAATTCCGTCCACGGTAAACTTATCGGTCCATCGTGGCGCGCGGTTCAATCGTGGCGCAGTCCGTCGGTCTAGATTCGCGCACTTACCAGCGCGCCCGATTTGACCGGCAGAACGTTGGCTCATGACAATATGAGGCCACCAAAATCGCGGTCGGGGCGGCCCCTCGTTGAGAGGCCGGGAAAACCACGCAAGCAATTCGGCCGCGCCGCTTGCCCCGTACACTTGCAAGGCCGGCTGCCAGCACGCGTTGCGGGCAAGTCGACTGGAAAAACCGCAGCGTCCGCGCCAAACACCGCCTGACCCGCAAAGTTTACCGAGCCTACCCCCGGTTCGATCTGCGGCCAGACTTGGTAAACTCGCCGTTGAAGATTCTGTCTCCGCAGCACATGTGCTGCGGGCATCCGGCCAGCGCGGTACAAGCCCAGTTGACTGAAGAAGATGGTGCCGTCGCTCATCTCCAATGCCCTGAACCTTTTCCACTGCCCCTTTTTGTTACACCTCGATCCACGACCCCACGGGCGTGAATGATAGCCCCTCTTTTTCCACGCGGAGCACTGAACAATGGCGACCCCCGAACAACTGTACGACGAAGCCGACAAGCTCAAGGATGCCGACAAGCTCGAAGAGGCTGCCGCAAAGCTGAACGAACTTCTGGAAACGACGCCGGACTACGCCTTGGCACACTCGGCACTGGCCGTGATTTACACTCGCCTGCGCAAGCATGACGAAGCTGTAAAGCACGCCCTACGCACAAGCGAGCTGGAACCGAACGATGCTTTCAGCTTTACCGCGCTGAGCGTAACGTTCCAGCGTGCCGGCAAGATTCCCGAGGCCGAAGATGCGATGGCCCGCGCCCGCATGATCCAGGGCCACCATCATCATTGACGGTTCGACCGGTCGACGGGGCGGCAAGTCATCATGCTACGTGCAATCCTTGGTCGTCGATCGTGTAGGGCACAATCTCGTCGGAGCACGCGCTGCCACGATGTTTGGCCACGTACAACGCGCGAGAGAGACGGTTGCCGTTGCGAATCTTGCCGAGGTAGATCACGGTATTTGCGTTGGCCAACATATCCCCTTCGTCCAATGGCCTTGCCGCCAACTCCTCGAGCATCACCTCGGCCGAGGTGTACAGTAACAGGCAGCTGATTTTCGAGGTGTCGTATGTTGCCGTGGCGACGCGGGCGGCATTCTCGCGAAAGTGCTCGCGAAACAAATCGCGGGCGACCCATTCTGGATCTTTGCGGACGATCTGGTGATAGACATATTCGAATAGATCAATCTGGATCGAATCGCTGGGTCGGCCAACCGGCTCGACGCCATCGATCACGGCGCGGCGCACTCCCCGCAAAAAGTTACCGTAAAAAAAGGCGATCGAGACGCCCAGTTTACGTGCCAGTTCGGATTGCCAATCCTGCCAGTCCTCGAAAGTCAAATCCGCGCGCGTCACTCGCCGACCATGATAGTCGAACACGCGCAGATAGTCTCCCTGCGAGCCCAGCGTGTCAAAGAAAGTGCCAAGATCCGGCGCGAGACTGGGATTCGCTACTGCCACTTTCCAGTCGAACATGCGCTGCGCGTAGTCGGCATGGCTCTGCGCGTCGCCGCGTGCGCACATATCGAAGAGGATGCCGCGCTGGCCCTCTTGACGATAGCCGGCGTTGGCAAATTGCACTCCACATTGCGTCTTGCCGATGCCGGTAGCGCCCGAGACAACTGTCAGGGTGCCTGGAATTAGGCCTCCGCCGAGCAGTTTATCGAGCCCCGGCACGCCTGTGGAAAGTCGCGCTTGTTCACCCATCTCGTTCGTCCTTCCCGCGTCGCGAAAAGATTGCTCCGACTAGTCCCTTTGCTTGACCGCTTTCACTTGGTTCAGGTTCGCCCCCGAAAAGACGTCGCTGGCGAGCGGCGAATTGCGCTCTCGACAGTCGGAGCGTTGGTCGTCGGCTACTACGGTTCCATCGAACGCGGACTTTGACTTTTGCAAACGCCTGCACAAGGCCTACTTGGTCGTGGGCCGTTTGTCCCTCAGCTCAATCGCGATCTGCAGATTTGTCTTGGCGGCCGTGAAGTTGGGATCCAGTTGGATCGTTGTCTGGAAGCATTCGACGGCCTTATCGAAGTGGCCAAGCTCTCCCTCGACCATGCCAAGCCGATGCCATGCATCTGCATATTTGGGGCGCCGGGCAACCACCCTTCGGAATTCTTCGGCCGCATTCGGATAGTCCTTTTGGTCGGCAAGCAGGGTTCCCAAGTCGAAATTGACATCCGTATAAATTGGAAGAATCGTCAAACACTGCCGCAATAACGCAATGGCCTCGAGAATGTGACCTTGCTTAACCCGTAGCAGGCCCAACCTACGATAGGCGTCGGGACAAAAGGGATTGAGCCGGATCGCCTCATGGAAACAGCGTTCGGCCTGGTTGTTATCACCTTCGGCGAAAAACGAATAGCCGATCCCCACATACGAATCCGCATCGCTCGTGTTGCCGGTCAGCGACTCTTGAAATTCCTTTCGCGCATCGGGGTAGCGCTCTTGAAACAAGAGCACAAAGGCCAAGCCGCGTCGTGCCGCCACGTAGTCCGGCTGGAGTGCTAGGGCCTCTTCAAAAATCTGCTTAAGCTCGTCCAGTTCGCCCGGCCCGAAGCCGTTTTGTTCGCCCAGCTTGCGGCGGATGTGGCCGTAGTTGGTGATCATCACTGGGTCGCTGGGTCGCAGCTCGTACGCTTTTTGCAGCAGCTCAAGCGCCTCGTCATGGCGGCCTTGCATTTCCACGTACACGCCCAAGTTCGAATAAGCCGTCCAGCCGTGAGGGTTCTTGGCAATCGTGTCGTGATAGAGCGATTCGACGTCTCGATAGACGAGTGTTTGACAAAACGCCATCGCCGACAGTGCCACCACAAGAAGGCCGGCGGCATAGGGGGCTGCCGCTCGCGCGCCAGGTTGTACTTTACGAACGGCCACCGTGGCGGCCGCGGCTCCTAGCGCGATCAGGGCCAGACTAGCATGATATTGAAAATGATCGGCTACGAACGAGTACCGAAAGGGATAGACATTGAAGAATCCTAGAGCCGGCACCAGCACTCCGGCGAAAATCAACGCCGCCGCCAGTGCCCCGCGCCCGATTCTCTGTCGCACCGCCCACAGGCCCAGCAACGTTACGACGGCCGCCAGCGGAAACAGATATTGCCACCACGCGTGCCCATCAACATCCCAACGTGGATAAAAAAAGGCGAGCGCATTGGGCCAAGCGAGCTTCGCGGCATAGAACCACAACGCACGACCCGCGATTAACAACCGCTGAAAGAAAGAGAAATCCCACTCCTTCCCTGCGGCGCCGACATTGTTTTTTTCCAACCATACCGTCAATAACCCCATGCCAATGCCCACCGCGAAGAAGGGGACGAGCGGCGGCAGGTCGGGCCAGGCAATCCTGCCCCGTTTCCACCAGTACATCACCAGCAACACGGCCGGCAGCGAGACCACCACGGTTTTGCTCAGCAGCGCCCCGAAGAACAGTACGAAGGCCGCGGCGTACCACCTCGTACGGTCGGAGGTACGCCGTGACTCTGGCTGCGCAACGTCGCTTGCCGGCGCGAAACGCAAGTAGCAGTGCAGCGAAACAAGCGCGAGCATCAAGCTCAGCACATTCTTACGCTCGGTGACCCAAGCTACGGATTCGACTTCCACAGGATGGACAGCAAAGATGGCCGCCGCCAAAAACGCGCCCGGCACACCCAATCGTACCAGCAACCGCCAAAACAAAATGGCGCTCGTAGCGTGCAACAGGACGTTCACCATGTGATAGCCAAGCGGATGCAGACCCCACAGGTGATATTCCAACCAGAAGCTGGAATGCACGAGCGGATAATACTGTTTCACCGCCGAGGTATCGAACCAGATGCGACTCAACCCCTGAGTCGTTCGCAAAGTCTGATTTTCCGTGACGTAACTTTCATCATCCCAGATAAAGGCGGCGCGCACGATCGGCGCATACGTGACCAGGGCCAGAAGTATCAACAGCCCGGACGCTGCCAGAATCCGCCGATTGGAATCGCGCCACGTGCCAGCCGGGCCTTTCGCCTGTGGTCGCGTCGTGCTGACCGTTGGCTGTTTCTTACGAGACGTCGGGCGAGACTTCATGGCAGGATCTATAAGGCCCTTGGGCTGCGGTGTGCTGCTGGCGGCTCGGCTGTAAAAGAAAGCGACGCAGCGGCACACACAGCCCGATTTCCGTCATTCGCCCCGGTGCCTGTAGCACGAAATTCGCAAGGGATAAACCGATTCCGGCTGCACCCCGACTGAGCGTATCGGCATTTCGACGCTCGCCGAATGCTCTCGCAATGACGAGGCTCCAATGTCGCCAACAATATTTCGAAGCGTGATCGACGCGGGCTCTATGGATAATTCCCCGACTCTTGAGACTAACCATTGCCTGTGCGTGGGACAAGCTGACCCGCCGGGCAGATCAGATAGTCAATCGACGATCGCGGGCAACGATTGGCCATAATCCGTCGGCGCTGTGTTCGCGCACAGTCACCGCCGCCTCATGCAGCGCCACGGTGGGACAAATATGAAACGGGACGCCGTATAGCACATCCCCTACATCGAAGTTGGCCGCATTCGAGGATTCCACCACCAGGTGCTCTTCGCTATGGACCACAGGCTGCGCATCGACCAAATCGAGCAGATGCACGCGCTTGTCGGGATTGTCGGGCGACACGGCCTTGTACCCCAAATCGAGGCACAGTCGATTGGCCGTCGGTCGACTGACGACACGCGTCACCACCAGGGCAGCAGGTATATAGTCCATGTCGGGATAGCGCGTTCCATAGGAATGGTCCCAAAAAACGGTCGTACCCGGACTGCACTCATAGGCGGCATTGAGCGCATGTATGGGGAATGTAGGCGACCCGCCGCCTACGATCCGCGGCACGTCCAGCCCTGCGGCCGTTAATTGTTGATGAAAGTCGGCGATTCCTTGGAAGGCCTGCGCCGTCTCGTTCGCGCGGTCCGACAGGGACGAGTTCCGAATGTGGCCGTCGTACGCGTGTAGTCCGCCGGGCGCCAAACCAGGAAGCGACGCGATCAACCGATATAAGGCTACAGCTGCGGGACCAGGCGAGATCCCTGTGCGATGCATGCCCACATCGAGATCCAGCAGCACTTCGACGGTGCGGGCGACATCACTTAACGCTGCCGACAGCGCGCGGACGGCAGCCTCGTCATCCGCCACGGCCGAGAACCGGGTGGCAGGGTAAGCCACGGCGAGCCTCGCCAAGCGCGCAGCATTGGGGCCCACCGGCTGATAGGCGAGCAGTACGTCGGGCGCCTCGCATTGCCCGAGCATTTCCGCTTCGGCGATCGTGGCGCACTTGAACTTGGTAATTCCCAATGCCAACTTGCGCCGGACGACAGCGGGCATTTTATGTGTTTTTACGTGCGGCCGCAGCCTATCGACTCCGCCGGCGCCGGCGATCATGCGCCTGAGGTTCTCGTCGACTCGCGCAGGATAGACCAGCAGGGCCGGTGTGCTGATCTCGGCAATATTATCAACGGCGTACCAGGCGCGCGACATCTGACGACTCTCCGACCCCAGGCTTCGGCCATTGGACTGGCGAAAAACGACAGCATAACGCCTAGAGCTCCACGCGACGACCGTCACTTTTACCAACAAGAGAGACTCATCTGGGCGCAGGGCATCGGCTGGAATCCTAGCCACCATGCACTGATATTCCTTCTTGGATCGCTAGCGTCCCGCAATCGGTCCGCGGGACGACATGCTTTGGCAGAGCCCGCATCTTGCCCGTTTCTCTGCAGGCATTTCGTGCTGGCACGGCGATCGCCCCGGCATCTGCCAAACACTCTCAAGACCGCACGCCCGAGGCTTCGATCATACCCCAGTAGGTGTCGGAGACGAACTGCCGTCGTCCTGGTGCTAGCTGGACGGCCGCTCGCACGGCAGCGATTTCGACGGCGGCAATACGACGACGTTCGGGACCATAAGAAAAGTTTCTCACACGTACGGCGATCCTCTTATGGCAATGCGGAAGCGTTTCTTCCAACTCTGCAGCGGACCACTCCAGGGACGCACGATCGGCCCTGACACGGCCGAGCACGCCAGCGCAGTGCCGGCCAACGTAAAGCTGCACACGCGGTTTGCGGTGCCGGCAACTCCTCCCTCATCAGGGACGCATGCCGAGCAGTCCAACCTCGTACACATCTACGAAGCCTTCGATACGGTCGACGAGATCTCGCTGGAAATCGTGCTGTGCAAGTATATCTCGACGCGTGAAAGGATCGACCCGACACAGAATTGATAGGTCGGCGACAGATTCAGAATCTTGAGGGATGGCGAGGGTCAGATGTGGACGGCAAGAAACCGCAACGAGCCAGTGCCATCTCTCCCCGAACATTACGACGGATAGTGTGATTTGATCAAAGCGCAAGGCGACGGTTGGCGGCCGTCGCTTTCGCGTAGTGCAATCGTTTCCGAAAACTCACTTCGTCCTAAATAGAGAAACGTCCGATGCCGCCAGCTGCTCTGGGAACCGCGATTTATCCAGGACAAGCCGCGATAGAGCTCATCGCCCATCAACCAGCGGCGGCTCCTGCGCAACATCCCTGGTCCGACACGAGGGTCGATTCGAAAGAGCTGGCACTCGCCTGCGGATTCTTATTGGGGCGGCACTTCTTCGGCCTCGAAGATTTGCACTACGGATACTGGCAGGCCGACGAGCCTGCTGACATGCTGCACCTCGGCACGGCGCAAGCCCGCTTCTCGGATTTTCTGCTTTCGCATATTCCGGCCAGGGCCAAGTCCGTTTTGGATGTCGGCTGCGGTTCCGGCAAGGTCGCCGAGCAATTGATCGGGCGCGGCCACCAGGTAGATTGCGTCTCGCCCGGCCCCTTTCTAACCGCGCTCGCGCGCAAGCGGCTAGCAGGTGCGGCCGACGTGTTCGAGTGCCGCTTCGAGGAATTCGAAACGACGCGTCGCTACGACATCGTACTTTTCTGCGAAAGCTTCCAGTACGTCTCTCTCAGCGAGTCTCTGCGCCGCGCCGCAGCCTTGCTGAACCCGGGCGGGCACATGGTGATCGCCGATTTCTTTCGCACCGACGCCAAAGGCTATAGCCCGTTGGCCGGAGGGCATTTCTTGCGCGCCTTCTACGAACAGGTCGCAGCGATGCCATTCACTTGCCAAAGCGACGTCGATATCACGCGCGAGGCGGCTCCGACGGTAAAGATCGTCAACGACATCGCGGTCGAAACCGTGCGTCCGATCTGCGAGATGGCGCGGCATTATCTGCGCACGAATCGTCCCTGGCTCTCACGGATCGTACACTGGCTGCTGCGTCATCGGTTGGCGAAGCTCGAAAAGAAGCAGTTCGCCGGCAAAAACACACCGGAAGCCTTTTGCCGCTTCAAGTCTTACCGTGTGATGGTGTACCAGCGGCAATAGGTCGCGCGTCGGGCTGTGCTCGCGCGGTCTACGATTCCCGCGGTATACTACGTGCCAAGCACCAATAGGCACCACGCGCGACTGATTTCGACCGCACGCTCTAGCCGGCAGCCAGCCAGGAAATCACGATGAGCGACAATCTCAAGGGCAAGCGCGTTTTGATGTTCGTGGACGACGTCTACGAAGACCTCGAGCTTTGGTATCCGCGGCTGCGTCTGACCGAGGCCGGGGTCGACGTTACCGTGGCCGGCCCGGCGGCCGACCGGGTCTACGCCGGCAAGCATGGATACCCCTGCCGGTCGAACGCCGCCTTGGCGGATGTGCAAACCGTGGATTTCCATGGCCTGGTCATTCCTGGGGGCTTCATGCCCGACAAACTCCGCCGCGACCTCAAGGTGCTATCGCTGGTGCATGAGTTTGCCGAGGCCAAAAAGCTGGTCGCCGCCATCTGCCACGGCGGCTGGATCGCGATCTCGGCCGGCGTCTATCGCGGCGTGCGGGTTACAGGATCGGCGGGGATTAAGGACGATCTGATTAACGCCGGCGCCCATTGGGAGGATGCCGCCGTGGTGGTCGACCGGCACTTCGTCTCCAGCCGTAAACCTGACGACCTGCCGGACTTCTGTCGCGCGATCCTGGGTCTGCTGTAGACCGACAGCGATGCCATTCTCAAAGGAAAGCGTCCCATCGCCGCAGCATTGCTCGGCTCGTTCGGGGTGGGAGGACCGGCGCCTCATCGTCGCGGCTGACCCCATACTCATTTCCGAGCGGTCCCGTCAGTGGTGCCGAGCAGCACGCGTGGCATGAATCAACAGTTTCTCCTGGCCACCGTGAGCTGCGCAACCTAACGCGTAGGGGCGTTGCAGAAGTGCGGTAAGACGGACTGCTTGCATTTGCCGCGTTCCTTAAGAAACCGTTTGCTACCTCACGATTTACGGCGATTTTTTTGCCGCAAAATGCTTGTCTCGTGCTGGGGGCATTGGTAAACTGATCGTTGCCATGTCCAGGGGTGCTTTCTGCGCCGTCATTCGGCAGGAATAACGAGAGGTAATCATATGATCCGTCGTCGGAAGCGTGGCTTTACGCTGGTCGAATTGTTAGTGGTCATCAGCATTATTGGCACTCTGGTGGCAATGTTGCTACCGGCCGTGCAAGCAGCACGCGAAGCCGCGCGCCGCAACACGTGTTCGAATAATCAGCACCAGTTGAGCATTGCCGTTGCGAGCTATGTGACGAGCAAGCAATTCTACCCGGGATATAGGGAGACGGTCATTACGAATGGTGGTGCGTTCCCTGTGAGCTGGGCGGTTGCACTGCTGCCGTTTATGGACAATCGCCCCGCATTCGATCTTTGGAAGCAGACTACGCAAACAACAATGCAACCACCCAGCAATGTATTCTCATTGCCGTTTTTTTTCAGTACTACGCCAGTCACTCTGGAGTTTATGGCTTGCCCCAGTGACATCGTAACGGATACGTCCACGACCCCAGCCCCCAATAGCTATGTCGTGAATACTGGACAGATGGATGTAAATCTGACCTACGGGGCGATGATGGCACCCAATAACTTCTCTCCGGACTCACCCGCAAACGGAGTTTTCCTGAGCCGGTGGGAATATCCGTTGTCGCCACAGAACTTCGGTTCCACAGGTGGCCAAAGTCAGGAGAACAAACTTCAAAAGACCGTGGACGGCAACTTCTTCGATGGCAAAACCAACACATTCTTGCTCTCTGAGAACGTGATGGCGAAGAACTGGTACGACACGGAAATATCAGTGACGGCGTCCAGCGGCAATTACAGCGTCGCCACGACCAATGGGTACAATACAGCGCCCTACAACCCGCAGAGCGCTACCGGAAACCACCTGACGGTGAATGCGCCGGCAACAACTTCGCCCGAACTCTACTCGGGTTTTGTTTGGTGGCCGCAACTTGCGGCTACGAACTCGTTGCAGAACATCAACGGATTGTTTAATGCGTCGGTGGAAATGGTGGCTGATCCATTGCTAGATTTTGCAACAGACATGAATTACTGCCGACCTTCAAGCAATCACCCGGGCGGGGTAAACATGACGTTTGCCGACGGTCGTACGCAGTACGTGAACGAGAACATTGACTACACGGTCTACGCCAGCCTGATGACACCTGAAGGCCGCAAGTGCAATCCCCCGGGTTTTCCGTTCGCACCGACGACGGCGCTGATCACCAATGCCAGCACTTACGGCTTGTCGTCTGCACAGGCTAGCGCCTATCAGACGTACCGCAATACGCAAAACGTCACGACCGCGGCGGGCCTGTAAGAGCTTCGGTATATTTCTGCAAGATTTGACGAACAAGTGGAGGCTTCACGGCCTCCACTTGCTTGCTACCGGGGGCGGCCATAAACGCGAGGGCAGTGCGCGGTGGGTAGTCATCTAAGTGCTGGCGGTGCGCGAGCCTATCTGAGGCTGCTCTCTACGACCGAGTGCAGTTTCGCCACGCGCTTAGATTCGCGTCGTCGGCAAGCAGCGCCGCTCGCGACCATTATTCTGCGCGGCCTTCTGGAAGGCTTCTTTTCCAGGTCATTTCACCTTCATCGAAGGTCAGTACAGAGACGGCACGCTAATACTGCCCGCCTTTATGGAAGAGCAGGTAGGAGCGGAACAGGGGTGTGGTTCCTTGCGGAGCAGGAAGTGTCACATGAGACGACCCCGGAGACCTGGCTTTACCCTCGTTGAACTTTTGGTTGTGATCAGCATTATTGGCACGTTGGTGGCCATGCTCCTGCCGGCGGTGCAGGCAGCACGCGAGGCCGCGCGGCGCAACACCTGCTCTAACAACCAGCATCAATTGAGCATTGCCGTCGCCAGCTACGTGACCAGCAAGCAGTTTTTTCCCGGCTATCGAGAAACGCTCATCACCAATAGCGGCCCTTTTCCCGTTAGCTGGGTCGTGACACTGCTGCCCTTTATGGACAATCGTCCCAGCTTCGATATTTGGAGGCAAACGACGCTGACAGTTCCTCCCACGTTCTTCACTGTCCCGGGCTATTTGACGAGCCCCACACTCGAGTTTCTCGTTTGTCCAAGCGACATCGCCACTGATTCTTCGACCGCGCCATGTCCCAATAGCTACGTAGTGAACACCGGACAGGCCGACGCAAGCACGACTGCCCTCCTGACAACAAACAACGTCTTCGCAGATTCACCGGCGAACGGTGTGTTTCTGAGTCGTTGGGACTATTTTTACTCACCGCAATTCTCCGCCAATGCGGGTCTCGGCATCGAAAACAAACTGCCGAAAACTGTAGAAGCGAACTTCTTTGACGGCAAGTCGAACACGTTCCTGCTCTCTGAGAATATCGATGCCAAGAATTGGTACGATGAACTGTCGGCTATTCCGCCCCCTCCACCATCACCGCCAAGGCCCTATCTCTATATTGTCGATCCGAATAACGGATTCCGCGCGGCGCCTTTCCCACCTCAGACCGTTCCCAGGGCGACTCAATTCGCTCCTGCAATGAACACGCCCGAAATCTACACAGGATTTGTCTGGTGGCCTCAGTTGGCTGCAACCAATTCGTTACAAAATATCAACGGACAAATCAATTCCAGCGTCGACTATCCGACCTCCGGGCTCGACTATGGAACGGATATGAACTACTGCCGGCCGGCAAGCAATCACCCGGGCGGCGTCAACATGACATTTGCCGACGGACGCACGCAGTACGTGAGCGAGAACATCGACTACACGATTTATGCTAGTCTGATGACACCGGAAGGCCGGAAATGTAACCCGCCGGGACTCCCCTTCACGACCACACAGAACCTGAGCAATGTGGGCCTTTCGGCCGCACAGATTCAGGCATATCAGTTTTACCGCAATCCGCAGTCGGCGATCACATCGGCGGGGCTTTAGGTCAAGTGATCGGTCGTACGTTCTTCGGATCGAGACGAATGAGAGATGGAGGCCCCACGGCCTCCATTTTCTTTGTACAATGTGGTCTCGTCTGTCGACGGACGGCAAATGATTGCTCCAAGTATGCGTTAGCTCAATGGAAGTAAGATTTGCGGTTGGCCGGAGGCTGACGTCGTTGAATGGTCGAGTAAGCAATTGCACCTTTCTACAAGGATGGGCTCGGAATGGATGCCGACAACGTCTGGCGCGACTTTTTCCACAAGTGGCCCAAGGATCTGCCGCACCGTGGCGTGTTGGTGACCAACTTTAACGAGCAGATCCCCTTTGATGGGTTCATGACCACCGAGACGATGCTACTTGTCGAGCGGCGCACGCCCGACACGATTGGTGCTCGCAAATTGATCATGCCTTACGGCAATGTAGTGGCCATCAAGCTCACCGATGTGGTCAAGGCCAAGGCATTTGCCGCCTCCGGGTTCGCGGGTGACCTGCCCAATCAGGGCTAGCTGCTCGGCACGCGACGGCAGCAGCCCCCCTGAATCTTCGGTGCTTCGTACCGCCGAGCCAGACTACCCGTGGCGCCCGGGAGCAGCCTCATTTTGAAGGTCTCTTGGGGGACCGGAAAATTGCATTGGTTGCTTGCAATGCGCAGCGTCCAGCGGCATGCTAACACCGTCTCATCGTCGCGATTCCGCGAGCCATACAGTCTGGAGCCCTCTGATCATGCGCCGCACATGCCTCTTCCTGTTCGCGATGTGGTCGTTGTTCGCGTTGTTCGCCGTTGCCCCGCGCGGTGTCTGGGCCGCCTCGGACACGATCGATGCCAAGTCGCTGGCTCAATCCGTCAACATCTATCGCGACGAGTGGGGCGTGCCGCACATCGACGCGCCCACCGACGAAGGGGTGGTGTTCGGTTTTGCCTTTACGCAATGCGAGGACTACTTCTGGCAGGTCGAGGACTCTTATCTGCAATGCCTCGGCCGATACGCCGAAGTGGTGGGCGACGCAGGCTTGGAGAGCGATCTGTTGAACAACTCGTTCGAGGTCGTCAGCCGTTCAAAGGTAGATTTCAACGAGATCGAACCGAAGCTGCAAAAAATCTGCGCCGCCTATGCAGCGGGGCTGAATTATTATCTGGCCACGCATCCCCAGGTGAAGCCACGCCTGCTTACGCATTTTGAACCGTGGAACGTGCTGGCCTTCGAGCGCTTTACGCTGTTGAACTTCATCTACGGCAAGGCGCACGTCGCCAAGGCGGCCACGCGCAAATTGCAGGACGAAGTGCGCGCCGCGACGGGCTCGAACGCCTGGGCCATTGGGCCCAGCAAGACCAAGTCGGGCACGACGATGCTGTTTGCCAATCCGCATCAGCCCTGGTTCGGCGCCGGTCAATTCTACGAAGGGCATCTGCACAGTGGCGAGGGTTGGAGCTTCTCGGGATCGACTTTCTTCGGTGGCCCGCTTCCCACCATCGGCCACAACGACGTGCTGGGTTGGTCGCACACGGTAAATAACCCGGACATCGCCGACGTCTATCGTGAGACATTCGACGATCCAAAAAATCCGCTGAAATATCGTTATGGCGACACATACAAGACGGCCGAACGGTGGCAGGTGCCAATCGCCGTGCGCACGGGGGACAAAGTCGAAACGCGCACCTGCACGTTCCGCAAGACGCATCACGGACCCATCATGGCCAAGGATGACGACACACATTTCCTGTCTGTGCGGATCGCCCACATCTTCGAGGGAAGCCGCCTGCGACAGGCTTTGGCAATGACGCGGGCCCGCAATTTCTCCGAGTGGCGGACGGCGATGGCCGGCTTGAACTTGCAGATGTTCAACACCGTGTACGCCGACCGCGATGGCAACATTTTCTACGTCTACAACGGCACCATTCCGCGCCGCGACCCGAGTTTCGACTGGTCGAAGCCCGTCGACGGCAGCAATCCGAAAACCGAATGGCAGGGCTTACACACCTTCGACGAGCTGCCGCAGATTCTGAATCCACCGTCGGGGTTCGTACAGAATTGCAATGCGACTCCGTTCGCCGCAACCGATGACGGTAACCCGTTTCAGACCGATTTTCCCGCCTACATGGTTGAGGAACAGAACGACGACAAACGCCGCTCGAAGGTGTCACGGATGCTGTTGCGCAAACTGCACGATGCCACGTTCGAAGACTGGCAGCGGCTGGGTTTCGATACGACGTTGTACTGGCCGCTGGTCGAGATTCCGCGCTACCGTCGCGAGCTGGAAATACTGAAGACCAACAATGCCGCGTTGGCAGCCAAGATCGAGCCGCTGCTCGCGCACCTGGCCGACTGGGACTGCCGGTCATCGACCAGCTCGACGCAAACCACACTGTGCGCTGCGTGGTATCAGGAAATGTACGGCACGGGCTACCCGGCCGAGGTGCTGAAGCCTGAGTTTCAGGAGAGCCAGGTCAAGCGTTTCGAGGCCCTGCTGGCTGCCGCGGGCAAGCTCAAGGCGCTGTTTGGTGACTGGAAGGTGCCCTGGGGCGACATTAGTCGCATGCAACGGCACCCAAATTTCGCTGATCCAGCCGTTATACCGTTTGACGACAAGCTGACGAGCCTGGCCTGCCCGGGGGCGCCGGGCCCGCTAGGCGTGGTATTCAACACCTATTACACGCCCATCACAGCGCAGCGCCGCAAGCAGTACGGCGTGGTCGGCCACTCGTTCGTCGGTGTGTATGAGTTCAGCAAGGACCAAAAGGTGAAGGCCAAAACGATTCTGCAATTCGGCGAAAGCGCCGATCCGCAATCGCCCCACTACTTCGACCAGGCGCAGCTTTACGTGCAGCAGAAGTTCAAGCCCGCCTGGTTCGACTGGGATGAAGTAGTCGCCCACTCGCAGGTGAAGTATCAACCTGGTGAGAAGCGGTAACGGCAGCACTGTCTGAAGACGAAGGGCAGAATGTCGAAGAATTACCAAGCGCGCTAGCGTAGAGGCCGGACGCCACTCGCCGTTGGCTTGAGCCAACGGAAGCTCGTCGTTGGTTCTTCATTCGACATTCACCACTCGCCGTGAGACATTCACCGTTGTCACTTTTTCTTGGCCTCGGGGAATTTTCCCAACATCGTGTAGATGTTCACTAGGGCCTGGTTCATCATCCGCTCGCCCGAGCCGATTTCGGCGGGGGATACAGGAGGGTCGGCGCCGTAGCCACCCTCGCTGACGGCCTCGATCGTGGGGAAGTACATGTTGTGGCCGTTGCAGTAGCCGAAGAACAACGTGTGCGGCAGATACGATCGTTCCTTCAAACGGTTGGAATGGTTCGAGAAGAATTCGCCCGACCCACCCACAAGCGCGATGTCGCCGTTGAGTAGCACAGTATCCAACTCGGGCGTGATTCCGTTCTTCGATTCCTCAACGAAGTTAGCCACCAACTCGGGGAAGAATGCCGAGCCGTAGCCGGCAATGATCAAGGGGTTGGAAAAGTCGACCCGCGACGCAAATGTAAAATGGTCGACCTTACCGCGGATGCCCGGGCTTTCGGGCTTCTTGGTCTCGATCGAGCGGGCAAGCTCCAATACCTGATCCGCCAGGGCATTGCCCATGTGGACGTAGTTGACGACTTTTTCGCCGCTGTCCGAGGTAGGTTCGGGGGGCGGATTGGCGCTCATGTCACCCGCTGCGCCCTGCATGAATACGCAGTGTGTGCCGAGTTCTGCTTCGACCTTCTTTTTCATCGCACCCGGATAGTCGGCCGAAAACTTCAACACGATGGCGTTGATCATGGTGGGATGCGCAGCGAAGTTCACCAACACCGCGATCGGTTTGCCAGACTCGTCGTCGAAGCGCATCACCGCCAGCATCGGCTCGGTCGCCGGCGGCTGTCGCTTGGTGTGCCGATTGCGGTTGTAGGTAGTGTTCCTTGTCGCAATACCCATCTTGGCGGGCTTGGCGGTGCGATCCGCCTCGAGGATGGCGTCGATCAACATGTCAGGCAGCTGCTTGGCATAGGCCACGGCCGCGTCGAATTTGCCCTTACCTAATCCGTCGCGGTCCACAAGCTCGATCACCGGCCCATGGTGCGAATGACTGCCGCTGATCATGACATGGTCGATACCGGCCTTCTCCTTCAGTTCCTTGCGAATCTTCTGCATCATGGCCTGCGTCGGGCCGCGGCCTAGGTCCGTGCCGACAATGGCCAACTTCTGATCGCCCGCGTGGATGACGATGGCCTTGGCCATGAGCGGGTCGAGCGAACCCTGCGACAAGGCAGCATGGCGGGCACCGTAGCCCCACATAGGCACGGGCGCCTGCGGCGTAAGGTCGCGGTTGGCGACGCCGACAGCGAACCGTGTCTTCGAATCCGCGGCATCATCAGCGGTTGCGACGGCCGCGAACAGGCCGAGCATACAACAAGCCGCCAACAGAAATGCGCGACGCGGAAAATGGGATCGCCGGGCAAGAAATCGAAGCGACATGCGAAGTTCCTCTAGGCAGGGCGTAGGGCTGGAGCGAAGCGGGCAGAACTCAAGCTGCAATACCCCGCGGCGCCGGCACGGGTTTCAGAGGGCCCGCGCCGCTGGCCTGGGGATGCTGTCGACTATAGCTGGCCGGATCGCCGGTTGCCACCGGGAGCGCCGCTGCCGAGACGCATGAAAAGGGCTAGAATCACGCTATGAACAAACCACTCGTTCGCTCCAGCGATGCCAAGATCGCCGGGGTTTGTGGCGGCGTCGCCGCCTGGCTCGATTTCGACCCCACAGTGGTTCGTATCGTATGGCTGCTGGCGACGTTCTTTACACTGGGATTCCCCGGTATTTTCCTCTACCTGCTGTTATGGCTCATGATGCCTGGCCCTGACGACGGGGCGGTTTCGTCAGGCGAACTGGCCCGATCAAGACGCCACAGCATGATCGCCGGCGTCTGCGGCGGCATTGCCGACTGGCTGGGCTGGGACCCCACGCAGGTGAGAGTTCTATACGTGGTGGGGTCGATCTGCTCGGTGGCATTCCCGGGCACGGTGGTTTACATCGTCTTATGGATGGTGATGCCGCGAGCACCATAGGGTGTGCATCGCACACCTGCGGCGATCCGTTGAGAACGCCTGTCGCCCTCGACCGACTATTCTCATTCGATCAACCAAGCCGCGTTAGGCGCTCTCGGCCTTGAATCGGCGCACCGTGGGACGTTTGGTTACCGGTGGGTCCGTATCCACGGCGTCATCCTCTTCACTGACGCGTTCGTCGTCGGCCCCGCCGCGGTCATCATCCTCATCGTCATCCGGTTCGTCGACGCTGTCGGCTTCAGTGTCATCGTCGTCCGATTCTTCCCTGTCCTCGTCTTCTTCGGTGACAAAGGGCGCGGTCTTGCGAGGTGCCGGCAGCAACGCTTGCGGCTCTTCATCGTCCGACGGGTCGGGCAGAATCTTGTTACGCCGCGACTTGGGCGGCTCGGGCACAGCCGAGGCGCCACTGCTCATGGTCTGAAATTGCTCCAGAGTGACCAACACTTCGCGGGCTTGCGAGCCATTGTAGGTGCCGACGATGCCATCCTCGGCCATGAAGTCGATCAGTCGGGCCGCGCGGCCGTAGCCGATACCTAACGATCGTTGCAATAGAGACACACTGCCGCGTCCCTCGCGAATCACAATATCCACGGCCGCTTCGTACATGTCATCGCGACTGCGCGGCGCGCCGGTGCTTTCTTCCTCCGTGGGCGAGGCCGGCTTCAGTTGCACCAGTTCCTTGACGAATTCGGGCTCATTGGTGCCGACGAAATCTACTATCTGGTTGATCTCGTCGTCCCCCACGTAGGTTCCCTGGCCACGGATCAGGGTGCTGGTACCCGGCCAGAGGAAGAGCAAGTCACCGTTGCCCAACAGCTTATCGGCGCCCATCTCGTCGAGCACAACGCGGCTGTCCGTGCGGCTGGCGACCTGGAAGGCGATGCGTGCCGGCAAGTTCGATTTGATCAGGCCGGTGATCACGTCCACGGTCGGTTTTTGCGTGGCCAAGACGAGGTGAATACCGACAGCACGGCTCTTTTGCGCAAGGCGGATGATGTGCGTTTCGACCTCTTTGGCCGCCGTCATCATCAGGTCGGCCATCTCGTCGGCCACGATCACGATGTAGGGCAAGTGCGTGGGAATCTGCTGGCGCTCTTCGTCATTTTCCGGCTGCAGACGCTCCATTAACTCTTCTTCGCCTAGCTGATTGTAGCCCGAAATGTGGCGTACTCCGGCGCGAGCTAATAGCGCGTACCGCTCTTCCATTTTATCCACGGCCCAGGCCAGGATCGCCTCGGCCTTGCGCATGTCGGTGACCACGGGGTGCATCAGGTGCGGCAGCGTTTTATAGGAGCTGAGCTCGACCATTTTTGGATCGATCAACAGCATCCGCACCTCGTCGGGCCGGCGCGACATGAGCATCGATACGATAATCGTATTCAAGCACACGCTTTTGCCGGTGCCGGTACGCCCGGCGATCAGCAGATGCGGCAGTGTCGTCAGGTCGACGACCATCGGGTTGCCAGCGACATCCTTGCCGAGATAGATCGGGATGCGCATCTTGGCAGCCTTGCCGTTGGCCTCTTCGATCACCTCGCGCAGCCGCACAACCTGGCGCTCGGCATTGGGGACCTCGATGCCGACAGTGTTCTTGCCAGGGATGGGGGCCACAATACGCACGCTGGGCACGCGCAGGGCGATCGCCAGATCATCGGCCAGTCCCGTAATCTTGCTCAGCCGCAGGCCGGGCTCCAGTTCGACCTCGAACTGGGCAATAACAGGCCCGGTTTCGATCTCGACCACTTTGACGTTAAAGCCGAAATTCAGGAAGGTCTTCTCAAGAATTTTGGCCTTGCGACGTACGTCCTTCTCGTGCTCTTCGAAGTGGATCGGCTCGCCTTCGACTAACATCTCAATCGAAGGGAGTTCGTAGGGGCGGGTGTCTTCGGTCCTGGCCGCTGCGTCCAGAGCCTCCATCACCTCTTGACGTTCGCCACGCTTCGGCGGCTTTATGCGCAAGGTGGAATTCTCGTCGGTTTCGGCAACCTCGTCCGGCGACGTTGTATCTTCGACCGGCTCGTCGGAGATCTCTTCGCTGGTTTCCGAATCTACGTGACTCTCTGCAATCTTTGCTTCAGCAGCAGCTTTATCGATCGTCTTACCGCGAATGCGGACGGCCAGATCGCGAACCTCGGCATCTTCCAAGTCGGTCTTAGCAAGCTTCGGCCGCTCGGCGGTTGCCAACGCCCGATGCGCTCTAACTACTCCCCGACCGAGCGTGCGGGCTGGCACGCCAATGACCACTGCCGTTGCCCGCAGCAATAAGTAGTCGCTACACAGCAACAGTCCGCATAAAAGCACACTGGTAGCTACCAAATACGCACCAGCAGTGGCCAGGTGCGATTGCAGCACAGTTCGCCCGACGGCGCCTAGATATCCGCCTGAGCCCACCACGGGGCCAGGCGAGAGCCACGGTACCGCCATCGCAAGCAGACAAGTCAAGCCGATCAGCGACACCCCCCACCCCACCGCGCGTATCCAGTTGATATCGCCGGAACGTCGCGAGATCAGCAGGAATGCGGTCGCGCCCAGCGACACGGCCAGGTAGTAGGCACCTAGCCCCAAAGACTCGAGAAGCACGACAGCCACCAGCGCACCGACCGGCCCACAGACGTTGGTCGTATGGGTCTGCGGCGGATATGTCAGGCGGCTAGGCGGATCGGCAGGATCATAGGTCGCCAGCGCTAGCGCCATGAACGCGGCGAGCGCTACTAGACCGAGCGCGACGACGTCGCGCGTGAGATTGCGATTTTCAGGCATGTGCGACCGCTGTCTCGGGGTGAGACCGGCGCGCTGCCCGATGGCAGCGCCACGAAGGGCGCGTCCATGCCCGTCAATATATTTCCTTCGCCGCGCGCCGCATGGTTGTAGGCCAAGGCAGCCCGCGGTAACATCCTTTAAGCTCGGCAGAGGAAGCCGTGTGTCGTTACTGGCGTTTGTCGTGTCCGTGCGGATTGCCTGATGCGTATCGGGTGAAGAATCACTGAGACAGGCAAAATCGGTGGGACACTCTCTCGATAGCTTCCCGCAAGGAAGTTTAGCACTCCCTAAGTGGACGAATGGCGCCCTCGCGGCGAGAAAACTGCGGAGTTGAATCCGCGAGACTGCTTATGACGCCTGTAGCGGATGTGCCGACGACTGAGGTCCATGCTCGTGCCGACATGAGAATCCGCTTCCTTCGGCGTCCGTCCCGCGGGTAAGCCCAGGGTCGGACTACCTTCGTCGGCGCGGCATTTCGCACGACGTTGGTTCGGTGGTGTACCTGGCACACCCCGCATGCGAACCAAAAGTAGAGGCTATCCGCTCCCGGACAAATTCAAGCGTGCTCCAAACAAACCTTGGCCGCGGGGAACGAGAATCGCCACTAGTTTACCGGTCGGCGAGACGGCCGCCCACTCGCCGTCCGTTTGCGGCGCCACGTCAGGTAGCGCAACAAATCGCCCTTGTGCCACCTGGACGGCCTGATCTTCTGTCAAATCCACGAGGGGCAAGTTGCGTATCGCCTCCAATGGTGGACGCAGAAACTGCACCAGCGACTCGCACTGCAGTCCATTACATGGGCATGACTCGGTCAGATGGAACTCACCGATTTCTGTGCGGACTAGCGCCGACATCACGGCGGCCGTGCCAACCGCTTCCGCCAAGTCGCGCCCCAGAGAACGCACATACGTGCCTGAGCCGCAGCGAATATCTAACGTCAATTCTGGATAAACGTATTCGATTACCTCGATCGCATGAATCGTGATGGGGCGTGGTGCGAGCGCCACTCCTTGACCAGCCCGTGCCAGAGCATACGAGCGTCGGCCGGCAACTTTCAGCGCCGAGAAAATCGGCGGCCGCTGCATGATCTCGCCGGTGAAGCGGACCGCGGCAGCGCGAATTTCGTTGATGGACGGGCGAGGCGCGTCGGCCAGCATCGTCACATCCCCTTCAACATCTTCTGTAGGGCTACTGCGTCCTAGCAAGAATGTTGCTCGATAGCGTTTCGCCTGTCGCTGCACGTATTCGATCAGTCGCGTGGCTGAGCCAACACAAACCACGAGCACGCCTGTCGCTAACGGATCGAGCGTTCCGGCATGGCCTGTACGCGCCGGCCGCACAAGGCGTTTCACCACGTCGACGACGTCCCGCGACGTCATCCCCGACGGCTTGTGTATGTTGAGAACGCCGGATAGAGGTCGATCAGTCATGGGGAATCGTCGCGCGAATCTCAGAATTAAGTGTTCCAGAAGCGGATTGGCACCGGCAATTCCGTGCGTGGCGTGGCACAAGGCGCAGGCCGGAAATTGGCAGGAACGGCGCCGATTGTCTATGCTCGCATGTTAGCCGCGCCCGCAGGCTGTCGACTCGCTACGAGATAATCGCTTGCGGACTACCATTGTTCCCGGTTGCCATCGAGAAGACCAGTAGGTGCATGATGCGAAGCTTTTCACTGAGGATTGCTTTTGTCCAGGCCGCCGTGATTGCTCTCTTCGCTCGCCCCAGCTACGGGCAGCTCGAAGGGGTGCTCGGTGCCGCCAATCGCCCGGCCATCAAGATCACTGCAGATATCTATCAGGCATCGGGGTTCGGCAACACGTTCATGGTGATAACCGACGCTGGTAACGTCATTATTGACACCTCGCTGCAAAACATGGCCCAGCAGCACCACAAGGTACTGCGCGAAGTGAGCCAGGCGCCAACTCGCTACATTGTCTTCACACACGCGCACGAAGATCATACGGGTGGCGCGGGACTATGGAAGGAAGCTGACACACAGGTTGTAGCCCAAAAGATGTTCACCGACATGCGGCAGTATCAGAACCGCCTTGCCGGGTTCTTCGCGCGCCGCAATGCAGCGCAGTTTGGTTTTGACGAAGAACGATTACTGGAGGCAATTCAAACGCGTACACCTCCCGTCGAGCCGACGATTCTGTTCGACGACCATTACGAGTTTGAATTGGGACGTACCAAGTTCAAACTGCTGCACACACCCGGTGAGACCTACGAGAATCTCGCCGTCTGGCTTCCCCAGTCGAAGGCCGTTTTCGTCGGGGACAATTTCTATGCGTCATTCCCGAATATGTATACATTGCGCGGCACACGGCCGCGGTGGGCACTCGACTACGTCGACTCTCTAAACAAAGTATTGGCTCTGCATCCCGAAATTCTGCTACCCAGCCATGGCGACGCTCTGGAAGGGGGCGAAAGAATCACGGCCGCCCTGACACGTTACCGGGACGCCATCCAGTACGTGCATGACGAGACGGTCAAGGGGATGAATGCCGGCAAGGACGTGTACACGATCATGCAACAGGTCAAGCTGCCTGCCAACTTGGACGTCGGCGACGCCTATGGCAAGGTTTCGTGGAGCGTGCGCGGGATCTACGAAGGATACGTTGGCTGGTTCGACGGCGATCCGGCCAACATGTATAGCGAATCGCCACAGGAGGCCGACCTCGAATTGGTGCGCATGGCCGGAGGCGCCGCGCTGGTCGCCAAGCGGGCCGGCGAATTGATCGATGCGGGACAGCATGTCAAAGGGCTCCGGCTGGCGGGCCTCGCACTGGCCGCCGAACCGGGCAACGAAGTTGCAACCAGGGCCCGGGCCACCGCCCTCAAGGCCCTACTGGCCAAAAGCCGCAACTCCAACGAACGGGGATGGCTCGGGTATGGCTTAAAGCAGCTGGAAAAATCGCCGGACGGCTCGGCGGGGGCGCGGTAAACGCATCGTGCGTTTCATTTTCCAGCCGACGACCGGAATCGATATCCGACGGCCGCTAAGTTAGACTGATTGGCGCCCGGTTGATGGCAGATCGCACCCCGGATTGTATGCTGCTGAAGCTGATGACGTATCGCAGTTTTTTCTCCGCCCTTGCCCTGGCGATGCTGTTAGTCGCACGACGAGCGCCATGTTGCGCAGCGGACGAAGCGGTCGTCGAGCTAACGGCCGCGGCGCGGCA
>DASXEJ010000340.1 GCA_036490175.1 Pirellulales bacterium
CGATCACGCGTAGCCCGTAGAGATCGCGAGCCGTCAGCTTCAAGGCATCGGCGGCGAGACGCTTGGTCTCGTCGTTGGCTTCTTTCCAGAGGATGCCGGCGCAGCCTTCGGGGCTGATCACCGAGTAGTAGGCGAACTCGAGGACCGCGACTTTGTCGCCCAAGCCGATTCCCAAAGCTCCTCCGGAACCACCTTCGCCAATCACCACACAAATCACCGGGCAGGCCAGCCGCGACATCTCGAACATCGCTGTGGCAATCACTTGGGCCTGGCCGCGCTCCTCGGCGCCGATGCCGGGATAGGCGCCCGGGGTGTCGATAAGCGTGATGATGGGAAGGCCGAATTTGGCCGCGAATTTCATCTTCGCGATCGCCTTGCGGTAACCCTCGGGGTGGGCACAGCCGTAGTTACAGGCGATACGTTCCTTGAGGTCTTTGCCTTTTTGGTGCCCGATGAGCATCACTTTGTGCTCGCCGAGCTTGGCCAGGCCAGTGCGGATGGCGCGGTCGTCGCCGAACGACCGGTCGCCGTGCAGCTCGACGAAGTCGTCGAAAACCAGCTCGATATAGTCGGCGGTCATGGGGCGCTCGGGATGCCGGGCCACCTGAACAACCTGCCACGGCTCGAGCTGGGAGTAGATTTTCTTTTTCAGGTCGTTCAGTTCGCGCCGCAGGCGGCGAACTTCGTCACGCGCCTCGACGCTTTCAGCGGCCGAGCCCTCGAGCTTGGTTAGCCGGCTGGCCAACTCGTAGATCGGTTGCTCGAACGCCATTTGCTGAAGCGTCATCGCCATGATCAAACCTGCGCAGATATCAAACTGCTCCCGGATGCTCGCGGAGCCTGTTTGGGGTAATCACCCTGGACGTATATGTTCGCCAGAGCTTTCGCGTCGGTTGGGCCGATCCGGACGATCTGCCGCGACGCTAGCATCACTAAACGTAGATTACACCGAATCGGCACAACGGTTAAGACCGTCTCGCTCGTCCGCCATGCCTGGTTTCCGGCATTATGTGCCCCTGGGAATGCCTGGCGCCGCGCCGGTGGTCCTTACGCACGTCGGCAATCGAAGAGGCACGACGAATTCCGTGACGCCCTGCCCTGCCCCACCGCGGCGGCTTGCTAGCGTGACGCGATGTACGTCATGAGAGGCGAATTTCATGATCCCTTTTCTTCGGCGGCAGCAGGCGGCTGCGGAGGTTTTTTGAACATTTGCAACGCGCGAAATTCACCCAGGAACTTCGCCATCGACGCGGGACGCAACTTGGGGTCTTTGGCCATGCTCGCCCGCAGCAGGTCGCCGAACTCGGTCGTGATGTTGCGGTCTTGTGCCTCGATCGAAGGAATCTGGGCACGGAGATGCTTGTTCAACAACTCGTTAGAGTTGCTGCCCGTGTACGGCGGTCGCCCGGAAACGAGATGAAAGATGGTGCAGCCAAAGCTGTACACATCGGCGCGCTCGTCGAGCGGTTCGCCGCGGATTTGTTCGGGCGACATATAGCTGCGGGTTCCCTGGACCTTGCTGCGGCCGCCAAACAGCCGTCCCAGGGCCCCCTTTTTTCGCTGGGCCAGCGCGAAGTCGATCAGTTTGACATCGCCATTTTGAATAATCAGAAAGTTGTCCGGCTTGACGTCGCGATGGATCCAACCTTGCTGATTGAAATAGGCCAGTCCGCTGGCGGCGCCATCAATGATCTGCGGCATCATGAAGGCCACCTGCTCGCGCACTTGCAGGATGATTTCCTTCATGTTCGGCGCGGGAAAATACTCCATCACCAGGTAGGGCAGGCGATTGTCGACGGCAAACTCGTATACTTTGATTGTATTCGGATGCTCGAGCGTCTTGCCGACGATAGCTTCCTGCTTGAGGTAGGTCAGATGCTCTCGATCCTTGCGAAAGTCGGACAGCAGGATCTTGATCGCCAGGCGCCGTTTGTCGCGATCGTCGAGCACGGCCCACACCTGGCTGGTCTGACCCGTCTTGACGATGTTCAGCAGCCGGTAGGGACCGATATGTTCTTGACTTGCCAGTGCCACGGTGCGCGATCGCTCCCTAGTCGCCGCAGCGCGTGTGCCCTGCGAGGTAAAGACGCCTCTGTTGCCATGATGCCCCCCTGCCCTCTCGTGATGCCTCGGCAGACGCCAGGCTTGCAGCTGCCAAGCGATGGTGCAACCAGCGACATCTGCTCACGTTCTGCATCAAGTTTAGTCAGCAGTGGGAATACGGACAAATGGCGCGCTGCCGCCCGATGTGCGTCACAAGCGAGACCAACGCGGCTGAACCCCTTTATTTGGCCCCTAACTGCTCGTAGAGCGCGCGGATGTCGCGGGTCATTTTTTCGTGGCGAAAACGCTCGGTAAACAGTTGACGCCCCTGGTGACCCAGTTGCCCGCGGCGTGCCGGGTTGACAATCAGGTCCTCGATCGCGGTGGCTAAAGGCTCGACCGTTCGTGGTGCGACGAGATAGCCTGTTTGATCGGGGATGACGACTTCGCGCGCGCCGTCGATGTCGTAGCTTACGACCGGCTTGCCCGCGATCAGCGCTTGCGGCAAGACCCGCGCCAAGCCTTCGCGCAAGCTGGCGTGCACCACGATATCCATCGCGCCCAGATAATCCGGGATACGGGCGGGGGGCACCAGTCCCACGAATCGCACATGGTCGCGCAAGCCCGCCGCGCGGACTTGCTCTTCGAGCGCGGAGCGCAACACACCGTCGCCGACGAACAGAAACTGCGCTTGCGGATGTCGAGCCACCACGTCGCGTGCCGCGGCCAACACGTACTCGTGCCCCTTGAGGTGAAACAGCCGGGCGATCTTGCCGATCACCACTTGGCCCGATTCGTAGCCTAGTTCCGCACGCATCGCGTCGCGGTGCTCATCGGCCGCCAGAAAAGGTTCGACCTCCATGCCGCTATAGATCGTGGTGAATTTCTCGCGCGGCGCAACGCCGGCGGCCACGAGTTGTTCGGTCATGGCGTCGGCCACGCTGATGAGTGCCGTCGACCGCCGCGCGGCGTACTTTTCGCACGCGCGGAAAAACTCTCGCGCTGCGCGCGACTGATAAGGATGGAATGGCGCCCCGTGAACCGTGTGAACAATCACGGGCACACCGATCGATGCGGCCGCCATCCGGCCGAGCAAGCCCGCTTTGGCGCTGTGCGTGTGTACGACATCGGGCCGAAAGTCGCGGAGCACGCGCTTTAGCGCGCGATAGGCCTGCCAATCGTGCAGTGGATGAATCGCGCGACGTAACGAGTTCTCGATCGCGAGCGGCACATGATTCGCCTGCGCGCGTTCCAGCAAGCTTCCCTCGGGCCCCAGTGGCGGCCCGGTGACGAGCAATACTTCGTCGCCATAATCGCGTGCCAGGTCCTCGCACGTCAGAAGAGTGTTCTCCTGCGCGCCGCCGAGGATCATGCGTGTGATGACGTGAGCGACGCGCATGGGGAAGAATATTCGGTGGCGGTCCGTTGGTCATTAACAGGTTGGCAGCGCGGCAGCGGTGAGCGCCGTTGAAGAAATCTACGTTATGGCGTGTGGACTGGGTCGAGCTTGTAATCGGCACGCACCAGAAACAGACCCTGTGGTGGCGCGGTCATGCCGGCGGCGCGCCGTTCGCCTGCCGCCACGACCTCGGCAGGCCATGCGATGGGGCGGTTGCCACGTCCGACCTCGACCAGCGTGCCGATCATGGCTCGCACCATGTTGTACAGGAAACCGTTGCCGGCGACCTCGAAAGTGAGCAACCCCTGTTGCGCCCCCCTGCCCCGCTCGACAAACGCTTCGTAGATCGTGCGCACGCTGGACGATCGCTGCGGCCAGCGCGATTCGAAACTGCGAAAGTCGTGCGTGCCGACAAAGGCCTGGGCCGCGCGCGACATGGCCGCCCCATCCAAGCGCTGCCGGTACTGCCAACAATAGGCTCGTAAAAAAACGTCCGGCGCCTCGCCATCGTGTAGCAGGTAGCGGTAACGCTTCCGTACACAATCGCGGCGAGCATGAAATCTGTGCGGCGCTTCCTCGACCGCGAGGGCCGCTATGTCACGCGGCAGCTCGGCATTTAATGCGTTCCGCAGCGTGACCGGGGACAAGCTCGTTTCGCTTTGAAAGCTTACCACTTGTCCGAGAGCGTGTACTCCGGAATCAGTGCGGCCGCTGGCCGTCGCACGCACGGCCTCGCCGGTAATCTTTGCCAGCGACGTTTCCAACGCCGCCTGGACAGTCGGTTGGCCGGGCTGCATTTGCCAGCCTGTGTAGGCGGTACCATCGTAGGCCAGCGTGAGCTTGAAGGTCCTCATGAAGCCAAGGCGTGACGGGGCCGAGCAGAATGGAGGCGACGATCGTAAAAACACTCCGCCATTGATTTCTTAATTTAAACAGCGGCGGCGTTATTTGAAAAATGACCACAGCCAATCCGTGGCTACAGATACTGGTGCCGGCGCAACAAAAATCCGGTCGCCGGGCAGCACTTGATAGTTTGTCGTCGTGTCACCCTCGTGGACGATCTCCTGCCACTGCACCGGCAGGACCGTTCCCATGCCTGCGCCGCTTAGGGCCGGCCGCGCGATCCACACAACGGAGTCGTCTGGCCATGGACGTCCGCCAACTTGGGATAGGGCGTCGAGCACTGTTTCCTTGCCGGTAACGGGGATCCTTTGAATTTGATCACCCGAACCACCGCCTGCATTAACTACATAGTAGAACTTGCTGTTATAGCTGACGACGTCCACCTCGACCTGAGGCGCCTCAGCGTATTGCGCCATGGCCTGCTGCACTGCCTCGCGCGCGTCGCTAAGCGTCTTGCCAGCGATCACGATCTGGCCATAGGCGCCTAGATTGATCGTTCCGTCAGGTCCGACGAGATGCGCGCCTGACACGAGCGGGGCTTCGCCGACCGAACCGGCCAGCACTTCTACGTTAAGAACGTCCGGCGGCTCGATTCGGTACGTCGGCAGCGTCCGCATCGAAGATTCGTTCGCTGCTAACCCCGTGAAACGCTGCATCGTGCGAAGGTTCAGCGATAGGCCGATGGCGATGCCGAGGATCAGGACGAACAAGTTGTCGAGCCGAAAGCGAAACGGGCGCGCCCACCGTGGCAGCATGACATCCTCCTGAGTCAATGATCAACTGTCGGATCGGGCCTATCTGTTTGATCGGTCCAGTCCCTGCCGGACTCCCCTGCCCTACCCCGTGGCCTGGCCCACCTTCTGCGTCGAACGGGCTTTGGACAACAACTCGGCAATTTGCACGGCGTTAGTCGCGGCGCCTTTACGCAGATTGTCGCTGACGCACCAAAATGCCAGACCGTTCTCGCTCGACAGATCCTGCCGGATGCGGCCGATGAAGACTTCGTCGCGTCCATCGCAACCTAGCGGCATCGGGTACTGTTTGGCGGCCAGGTCGTCGATCACGACAATGCCTGGCGCTGCGGCGAAAAGCTCGCGGGCTTCTTCGGGCGACAACTTGCGTTCGGTTTCTACCAGGATACTCTCGCTGTGACAGTTGCTAACCGGCACACGCACACATGTCGCGCAGATTTGAATCGATTCGTCCCCCAGAATTTTGCGTGTCTCGTAGACCATCTTCATCTCTTCCGACGTATAGCCGGCATGCTTGGCCGAGCCGATTTGCGGAATGAGATTGAAGGCGATGTCGTGTGCAAAGGTTTCGTTGCGATGGGCTTCGTTCTGCAGCTTGGCACGAGTGCCGTGCTCCAGATCGCGCTGCCCTGCCACGCCGGCGCCGCTAGTGGCCTGATAGGTGCTCACGACCACACGGCGGACACGCGCCGCGTCATGCAGCGGTTTGAGCGCCACGACCAGTTGTGTGGTCGAGCAATTCGGACTGGCGATCAGGCCCTGATGGGTGAAGGCAGCCTGCGGATTCACCTCGGGCACGACCAGGGGCACCTTGGGGTCCATCCGCCAATAACCGCTTTCGTCGACGACGATTGTCCCCCGCTCGATGGCCCAGGGAGCGAAGTCGCGGGCCGTCTCATCGGGGGTGCTGCCGATGGCCAGGTCGACACCGTTGAAGGAGTCAGGCGTCAGTTCTTCGACCGTGTGCTGCTGGCCGCGGAAGGTGATTGTCGTACCGGCCGAGCGTTTGGACGCCAGGAACTTGATCCGTTCGAAGGGAAGATTTCGCTCTTCGAGCAGATCCCTGATAATTCGGCCCACGGCCCCGGTAGCGCCGACAATCGCAACGACCTCGAACACGGATACCTCCCAAAAAAAAGCAACCTGGTTGACACCGCCGACGCGGCGCGTGAGGCGGGAAAAAAACCAACGGCCAAGGAAAATGCCAGTATAAGCCCCACTGCTGGGACAGCGGAAGTCAGCAATAGGTTCTCGCTGCACGTGCGAGCTGGCGTTACGCATCCCCGTGACGGGGCTTTTTCAATGCCGGATTTGGCGCACCCCCGCCAGTCAGAGGGCCTGCCCGGCCTCGCGGGCGAAGCTCATGCCAGGCGGGTTGCACGGGCGGCCGGGGGCCTACGACGCTGTTGGGCGCGAATCGGGGCCGGCTCCTTGGCCAGAACCCCCTCCCCTGCCCTGCCCACATCGTCGGGCTTCGTGCCGTCGAGAAGCATGCGCACCAGGCGCGGCGAAACGAACGACAGGCAACCGATCAGCATTACCAGGCCAAAGGTCATCATGCCCATTCCCAGGGCAATCCCCATGTGCAACGGCACTGCCATTGCTATGACGATGGGACGCAGCTTCGGCACCCAAACCAGCGTGCAGAAGGATAATTCCCAAAAGGCAGAGACATGCGTCAACACTGCGACCAATAGCGGCCACGTCGCTAGCCAGGTAAGGTCCCACGATTGATATTCCAGGTTCGCCACGGCGCCCCACAGAGCATCGCCGCGCCACCAGGTTTCGCCTTGCAGCTTCGAGAGCCCAGCGAAGAAATAGATCACGCACATGTGGACCTGGATCAAGCGGATCGCCAGGTTGGCCGAGACGCTGGGGAGTACCGGCGGCGGCGCTGCCTGCCGGCGCCGGGCAAGCCAACGATCAACCGAATAGCACGCACCACATGGCCCCACCATCAGGTACAGGGCTAACATGAGGTTGATCTGGTCCAGACCGAATTGTGCTCCTGGCACCCGGTTGACGTACGACACCGCTGCCAAGAACGAAGCCACCGCGGCGACGCGGCTGAACAGCCCGATAGTCAACATGGCGAACGCTACCAGCGCTGCGATGTGTACCGTCCACAGTTGCCCGGGCGTATTGATCCACCAGAAGTAGCTCCAGGTATACGGATTGGGTTGGGCCGAGGCGGCCATATCGGCGGAGATCCAACCACCTGAGAGAAAGAAATCCTCCAGGCCGATCGACCACACAAGGTGTGTGTAGAACAGCATCGCGCCGGCGCAAATCCGGATCAGACAGAGCGTTGCCGGGTCGCCGGGCAGGAACCAAAAACGGGTCCAGCCCTGGCCTGCCGCGCGCGCCGAGTCGCGAAAATAGTCCGTAACCAGCCGTATCATGGCATCCCCATGTAGCTGCCTAGTTTTCGCTCGCTATACAAGCTGACGTCGTCGAGACGCATCCCCTTGGCCACCTGATCGGGCGTGGGAATCAGATGTTCGCGCATCCACAATGTGACGCGACGCGCGTGATGCTTATGGAGCAGGTGGTCGGCGTAGCTGCGCGCAATGATCTGCTGTTCTGTCGAGAGCGGCAATTTCGTCCATTCCGTGAATGGCGGTACGCTGGGATCCGGCGGAACGGAATTGATGAATTCGCTGAGCATGAAATGGCGGTGGTAGAACAAGCGTGGCCACTGGTCTGCCAGACTCGGGAACGTACTGCCGCGATGCGTGCCGTCGGTGAATTCAAGTTCGTAGCGGATCAGATGGCTGGGCCCCGGATTGGGTGCGAAGAACTTGTAGCCGTGACCGAGATAGAGCGCGCCTAAATAAGGGCGCAATCGCGGCTGCAATCGATTGGCGATCAACGTTGGCGGAAGCGAAAACGGACCGACCAGGATGGCCGTCAGATGCCAAGCCAAAACCACGCTCACCAGCAGGCGCGCCCAAAAGCCCCACGGGCTGCGCTGCGTGGGCTGGGTGGCGGGTTCATCGGCTGGGGGAGTGATCGTACTCATGTCGACGCCTGTTTTTGCGGCTCCCTAGGCTTTCGGCAAGTCACAGACACCGCGGCGCGATCACGATTGGTGTTCGCCGGGCGGGGTCGTTCCGTCACGCAGTCTAGCCGGAGATGCCGAGCATGGCTCGATCCCTGGAATGCCGGTCTTGGCTGCGGCGCGCGACCTGGTAAGTGGGTCAGATTGACCGGCGAACGGCGAACGATCAAGTCGGCAGTATGGCCTTTGTGGGGTATCGGACCCTGGGAGCGAGTGAAAGCAGCCTTTTCGCTCTCCTCGGCAATCCCCCGTCAAACGATAAACCCTCGCACGAGACAGGTGTCCCGTGCGAGGGTTTTAGTCGCACTCTCTTAAGTCAGTCACCGCAAAGCTCTTGGGGGCACCCGCAAGCGGGCGTCCCGCAAGAACTCGTGCTGCCTTGACTACTGGACGTTGTTCGTGCCAGCTTGAGCAACTTGAGCAGCGTCGACGTCGATCGTCAACTCACGCGACTCACCAGCAGCCAGCGAGATGGTCTCGCTCTTCGAGATCTTCTGGCCGTTGTGCTCCAGCTCGACGCGGATCGTGTAGTTGTCCCAGCTCTGGCCGGCGCCCAACTTCGTGGTCACGAACTCACGGCTGGTGCCGGTCGACTTCGACTCGGAACCCGAGAGGAAGACCTTGGCGTCAGCCGGAACGTTCAGCTTCAGGCTCGTCTTGACGGGCTTGGTGGCAGTCCGCTCGTCGCTCTGCTCTTGGCCGTCGAGAGGAAAGTTCACCTCGGCGGTCTGACCAGCTTGCAACTGAACGACCTTGCGATCTTCGACCATTTGGCCGTTACGCTCGGTCATGGCACGCAGCTCGTACGTGTAGTTGAAGCCCGGACGCAATCCATTGCTGACGAAGCGACGCTCGCTGCCGGTGCTGCGGGTCAACAGGCCGTTGACATACACCTTGGCGTTGGTCGGGACACGAACCGCCAGGATCGCGGCGCGACCCGAAGCGTCATTGTTGGTCTGGGGAACACCGGCACCCGGCGCGGGGTTGCCATCCAGGACCGGAGGTTCGTTCGGCGCACCCTGCATTCCAGGAGCAGGAGCCGGAGCAGCGGGCTGAGTCGGAATGTCGCGAACCGTCGTGTATCCGCCCGAGCTTCCGCCCGAGCTTCCACCTGAACTGCCGCCCGAGCTGCCACCGCTGGAACCCCAGCTTCCGCCACTCGAATAGTAGCCACCGCTCGAACCGCAGCTGCCGTAGTATCCGCCGTAGCTCCCGCCGGACGAACCCCACGAGCCACCGCTCGAGTAGTATCCGCCCGAGGAACCGTACGAACCCCACGAACCGCCGGACGAGCCACCGCGACGATGCCAAAACGCGTCAGCTTGCGGTGCAGTCATCGACCACGCAAAGCCGGCCACTAAGCTGCACAGCACGAATTTCTTAACGTTGCCAAGGAACATAACTTCTTTACTCCCATAGATAACGGAGATCACGCTAGATGGTTTCCCCCCACGAACATACCAACCCTAGCATGCAATTCAAGCAACATGCGTAGTTTTTTTCGATCATCCAAGATGGCTAATTGGCGTTGTCTTTGTGGTCTGGGAATTGTCGTAATTCATACAAAGCACACAGCCGCTTTGTAAGGGGGTGATTTATTGGGATTATCCTTTTCACACTGCATCGCGCGCTTGGGAATGCCCTATCTGCATGACTCTTGCCACCGTTATAATCCGCCCCCCCCCCCGCGGATTGGGTGATTCTCGGCAACGTCAGATCTCACCACGTGGAAGTCCCCTATGTTGCCGCCGTCTTGGCCGCATCGAATGCCCTGGGGACTATTGGCGGCAGCTGCGGGATTGTTGGCACTCGGATGGTGCGGCATTGCCCGCAGCGAGGAGTTGGGTGACGGTACGGGCCGTTACCTGTGGCAGCAGGTGGTGTGGTCGCTGGTGGCGGTGGCGGCTGGCTGGCTGATGTTGCTCCCCAGTTACCGGGTGATCAGCCGCTACACCTACGCCGTTTTTGCGGTCGCCATCGCGCTGTTGGTCGCGGTGTACTTTTTCCCCACCGTGCATGGTACGCATCGCTGGCTGCGCGTCGGCCGCGTAGGCCTGCAACCGTCGGAATTCGCCAAGGTCGCCTTTGTTTTGGCGCTTGCGCGGTATCTGATGTATCGCGACAATTATCGTCGCCTACGAGGACTGCTCGTTCCGCTGGCGCTCGCGCTGGTGCCGTTGGTGCTCATTTTGCGGGAGCCGGATTTGGGGACGTCGCTGGTTTTTCTGCCGGTACTGTTTGCCATGTTGTACGCTGCCGGAGCGCGGCAGCGCGACCTTGTGGCGCTCGCCCTGTGCGGAGTCGCGGCGTTGCCGGTGCTGTGGACACAAATGAGTGGCGAACAGCGCTCGCGCGTAACTGCCCTATTCGAGCAGACGGGTCCTGGTGAAAAGCCCACGGACGACGGATACCACCTGTTTCAAGCGAAACAGATGCTGGCGCTGGGAGGGAAATGGGGGAGTTTGCTGGCTGGCGAGCCGGTCGACGATCGGGCAGTCTATCACCTGCCCGAGGATCATACGGACTTCGTCTTCGTCGTGATCATCGAGCGGCTTGGCTGGCTGGGTGCCTTGGCGGTTTTGTCGCTGGAGGGAATCGTCGTTATCCGATCGTTGATGATCGCCGAAGTCACGCGCGAGCCGTTTGGCCGGCTGGCGGCGCTCGGTCTGGCAACCTTGGTCGGCGTACAAACGATTATCAACACGGCCATGACCGTCGGCCTGTTACCGATCACTGGGCTGTCACTGCCGCTAGTGAGCTACGGCGGCTCCGGACTGTTGGCGCACGGCATTCTGCTGGGGCTGCTAGTGAATATCGCCCTGCGCCCGGGCTTTGAAGTGGCGACCGCGCCATTCCGATTCGTCGAACGGCCTGCGGCGGCGTAATCGTCTGCCGGCCGATTACGATGTTGAATACAGAGCGACTTCCATTACTTGTCGCCATCTTTTGCCGACACGGCGCGGACTTGCACGTCGTCGAAGGAAACTTCGCCGACGCCGCCTAGTAACCCCACGCGTACAATGGCTTCACGTGCCGCGGTGGGAACGCGAACGCGTGTGTGCTCATGTTTCCAGTTGAACGTGCCTTGCCAAGGACCTAGCCCGCGCTGGCCGACCATGGCGCGGCGTTGGTCGTAAAACGTAATCGCGACCATGGGGAGCTGCTCAGCGTTCTGACCGGACTTCGCGTCCTTGGCACGGACCCAAGCCGAAATATCCAACTGGTCGACTTTGCGACCGTCGACCGGAAAGGCTTGCAAGGCCTGGCTGCCGCGTCCTGGAGCCGCATTGATGAAGGTCAGCGCGTGTTTTCCTTGTGGCGCGCCGCCGGTCAATTCTCCTTGGCGCAAGTAGTGCCAACCGCGAGGTTCTTCGGTTTGCCCCAACGCCTCTTCAAAATCCCCATTGACGATGGCCGGATGCAGAGGGTCTGGCTTGACTTGCCGATTGTCCTCGGCCGTGCCAGTCATGGGGACGAAGAGCGTGGGGCAAAGCGCCTCGGAGACCATCTTGCCGTCCTCTTTGCGGAACAAATACAGCACCTGCTGATAACGCTGGCCGCGCGGGATGATCATCCGGCCCCCTTCTTTCAGCTGATCGATCAGCGGCTGCGGAATGTCTTCGGGCGAGCAGGTAACGATGATCTTGTCGAACGGCGCATACTCGGCCCAACCTTTGTAGCCGTCGTCGACCTTGGTGGTGACATTCGTGTATTTGAGGCGGCGCAGCGTGCTGGCGGCTCGCTTGCCTAGCGCTTCGACGATCTCGATCGAATAGACTTTGTCTACCAGCGGCGACAACACGGCGGCCTGGAATCCGCTGCCCGTGCCGATTTCGAGCACTTTGTCCGTGGGCTCCGGTTCGAGTTGCTCGGTCATGTAAGCGACGATGTACGGCGGTGAAATGGTCTGCCCGGCGCCGATGGGCAATGCCATATCGTAATACGCGTTGTCGCGCTCGCCGGCCGGTACGAATTCGTGCCGCGGTGTCTTGCGCATTGAGGCGATCACTGCCGGGTTCTTTACCCCGGCGCCGACGATATCGATGTCGACCATGCGATTGCGATCCTGCTCTACATCGATCCGTCCGCCATTGGCCTGGCCCAGCGCGACGGGGGTTTTCCATGCGCCGAGTATCACCACCACGAGCAACGCTCGTCGGACAGGAAGCGATAGAGAGCGTGCCATGACCTCAACTCCGCCGCGGAGGGAAAGCAAGGGGCCAATGAAGTCGACCGTCGAGAACCTGCCCGTGGGGCGAGTCCTACTACAGTACCCAGGGGTGGCTAGCTCCATCGTCTCTTGAATTCGCCAGGTTGTCTATGTGCCAGGCGCGAATTGACCCGACGGTCTGCAGCCGCGTCTCGCGCTCTTCCCCCTGCCCTGCCCCGATCGTGCTGCTGTTGTCGGACTGAGAACGGACCGGTAGATTGGCCGCTGCGGTTCATCGCGACAGCATTCTGCTAGAGCTTTGCGCCCGCCAGGCGTACACAGCACCATGCTCAACGAGCGGCTCAAATCGTACGTCGTCAGTCGACTGCTCCCGCACGTCGAGCGCCCTGCGCAATATCTGGGGGGCGAGCTGAATGCCGTGCGCAAAGATCACGGCTTGGTGCGCGGCAAACTTTGCCTGGCCTTCCCCGATACCTATACGATCGGGATGAGCCACCACGGCCTGCAAGTTCTCTATACGCAGATGAACGCGCGGCCCGATTGGTCGTGCGAACGATCGTTCACGCCGTGGAACGATATGGAGGAACAGCTGCGCAGCAAAGGGGTGCCGCTGTATAGCCTGGAGACGTTTACGCCGCTGTCGGACTTCGACGTCCTGGGATTCACCCTGCAATACGAGCTGTCGTACACGAACGTCCTGACAATGCTCGATCTGGGAGGCATCCCGCTGCACGGCGACCAGCGGACCCTGCGCGATCCCTTGGTGATTGCCGGCGGTCCCTGTGCGCAGAACCCCGAGCCCTTGGCGCCGTTTATCGACGTTTTTGTCGTAGGAGATGGCGAACCGAGCTTGCCGCGCTTATGCGACGCCTGGCTCGCACTGCGTGCTGCGGCCATCGCGAGTGACGGGATACAAGATGGTCACGCCGGACGCGAACAACGAGCGGAAGCCCTGGCGCTATTGGCGGCTGAATTGCCGTTTGCCTATGTGCCACGGTTTTATGAGCAGGAATATGACGCGGATGGGCGGCTGCTGGCGACGCGTCCGACCAGGGCCGGCGTGCCGGATACGATCGAGCCCTCGGTGATTGACGATTTGGACGCCATGCCGTTGCCGATGGCGCCGATCGTGCCGAACATCGAGTGCGTACACGATCGGATCGCGATCGAGATTATGCGCGGCTGCCCTTGGCAATGCCGGTTTTGCCAAAGCACGGTCATCAAGCGGCCGCTGCGCGTGCGGCGCGTCGAAACGATCGTCGCGGCGGCGCTGGCCGCTTATCGCAGCACAGGTTTCAACGAGATCTCTCTGCTGTCACTGTCGACCAGCGATTATCCCTGGTTTGAAGAGCTGCTTGCACGGATGCACGAGACGTTCCAGCCGCTGGGGGTGAAGCTGGCGCTACCGAGCCTGCGCGTGAACGAAACCTTGCGCGGGGTGGCCGCGCTCTTGTCGAACGATCGCCGCGGACTGACCTTGGCGCCCGAAGTAGCCCGCGACGACATGCGCGAGCAGATTCGCAAGAAGATCAAGAACGAAGATTTGTACGAAGGCTGCCGCCAGGCATTCCGCCACGGCTGGCGACACGTGAAGCTGTACTTCATGTGTGGACTCCCCGGCGAGCGCCCCGTGGATCTGGACGGCATCATCGACATGGCCGAGACGATCTCGCGCATTGGCAAGGAAGAGCTGGGGCATTACGCGCGGGTGACGGCCAGCTTGTCGAATTTCGTGCCCAAGCCGCATACGCCCTATCAGTGGAATGGCATGCAAACGCGCGACTACCTGCGCTGGGCGCAAGATTATCTGCGCAAGCGGCGCCGCATCCGCGCGGTGGAAGTGAAGTGCCATCCGATCGAAATCTCGCTTATTGAAGGCGTTCTCAGCCGGGGCGACCGACGCGTGGCCGCGGCCCTCGAGTTGGCCTGGCAGCGCGGCGCGCGGCTGGACAGTTGGGGCGAGCGGTTCGACTCGGCCCGCTGGTGGCAGGCACTGGCCGACTGCGGCATCGACACCGACGCTGTGTTGCATCGCACCGAACCGTTGGATGCGCGATTGCCCTGGGACCACATCAACGTACGCAAGGGGCGCACGTTTCTGGAAAAAGAGCAAACGCGCGCCGTGCTGCAACTGGCCGAGATGGCGACGGCGACTTAGCCGCATTGCGAGCAATTCCTTCCGAAGCCCCCCTGCCCTGCTGTATGTCACGTTACCGGCTGCTAGCGATCGATATCGACGGAACGCTGGTCAACAGCCAGGACGAGTTGACCCTGGCGACGAGTGAAGCGCTGCGCCGCGCGATCGAGGCCGGCATTCGCGTGGTGCTGGCCACGGGACGTCGCTATAGCCGCGCGCTGCCGCTGGTTGCGCCGCTGGCGTTGGATGTACCGCTGATTACCGCCAGCGGCGCGCTCATCAAGGATCCGCTCGACCATCGCACGCTGTTTTGCGCCGAGTTCACGCCGGGCGTGCTGGCCGGCGCCTTGCGCATGGTCGATGCGGCCGGCTATGAACCGGTGCTGTATGCAGACACCTACGCCGAAGGCTTCGACTACTATTGCCGTCGCGTCGAGATCGAGCGGCCGGAGCTGTCGGAATTCTTCCGCTTGAATCCCCACTTCCATCGATTGTTGCCGACGCTGGTCGATGATCCACCGCCGGGTGTGTTCTCTTGCTTTGCAATGGGAAACCGCGCCGAGATGCTCGCGCTCGGTAGCGACCTGGAGCGACGTTATCCCGACGACCTATACGTCCACGTGCTGCGCAGTCCTCGTTATGTGGGCTACATGTGCGAGATCGCGCCCTTGGGCGTAACCAAGTGGAGTGGCATTGAACATCTGGCACATGACTGGGGAATAGACGATGCCGAGATTTGCGCAGTGGGGGACGACGTGAACGATATTCCTATGATTCGCGCCGCCGGCTTGGGCGTGGCGATGGGCAACGCCCAGCCCGAGGTCAAAGCCGCGGCCGATCGCATCGCCCCCGGGCACGACGAAGACGGGCTGGTCGAGGTCGTCGCGTGGCTACTAGACTGAATAATCGACTCAAACGCTGCGGGCGTGGCAAATCCGAGATCGCCACATCTACGTTTCAATTGACCACACACGGCGGCAGAGCATAATGTTTTGAGCGTCCGCTTCATTCACTTCTCCCCTCCCCTGCCCCGCGCACGTGAAACTATTCCGCGACTTGTCTGCGTTGACTCCCGAGCTGCGATCCGGTGCCGTGGCGATTGGCAATTTCGATGGAGTACATCGGGGACATGCGCGCCTTGTCGAGCGGTTGCTGGCAAAAGCGCGCGCGGTGGGGGGGCCGGCGGTGGTGTTCACGTTCGATCCCCACCCGGTGCGGCTGCTGCGGCCCGCCGAGGCGCCGCCGCCGTTGACTTGGACCGATCGCAAAGCCGAGTTACTCGCGGCGCTGGGCGTCGACGCGACGATCGCCTATCCGACAGACGAAGCGTTGTTACAGCTCGACGCCGGCCAGTTCTTCGAGACGATCGTGCGCCGCACTCTTGATGCCCGGGCGATGGTCGAAGGGCCGAACTTTTTTTTCGGCCGCGGGCGCAGCGGCACGATCGAGGTCTTGCGGCAGTTAACCGGCGACGCCGGCATCCAATTAGAGATCGTCGAGCCGGTGATTATCGACGGCGACGTGGTTTCCAGCTCGCGCGTGAGACGCCTGCTGAGCGAGGGACGCATCGACGAGGCCGGTCGCCTGCTGACGCGTCCCTATCGAGTGCGGGGCATGGTGACGCACGGCGCCGGCCGGGGCGCAAAGCTTGGTTTTCCCACCGCCAATCTGGCCGCCGTCGACACGCTGCTGCCGGGCGTGGGCGTGTACGCCGGCCTGGCTTGGACCAACGGTCAGCGTTATCCGGCGGCAATAAATGTCGGCCCCAATCCGACCTTTGGCGAGCATGCTTTGAAGGTCGAAGTTCACCTGCTTGACTTTACGGGCCCCCTATATGGGCAGCCTCTGGAGGTTGACTTCCTTAGCCGCCTAAGAGACATTCAGCCGTTTGCCAACGTCGACGCCTTGCGCGAGCAACTCGATCGCGATATTGCCACAGCCCGAAGTATCGCCGAAAAGCATCGTGACTAAGGGCGGCGACGGACCGGCAGTGACAGTCGCCAAGATCAACGAGTCCACAGAGCTGAGCAATCGTGGGCGGTAGTACCTGTGGTGCTGTATTGCCGTGCGGCTTGAACATCTCTGTGGACTCGGTGCGCTCTGGGATGGGATTCGTCTGGATGAGGGTTCTGAGCGTGGGCGCTCTGGCGGCGCGCGGGCGAAGGAGTCCCCCTAGGCGTGGACGCGACGTTTTTTTTGTTAGGCTGCGTATTGTTGAATTTCAAGTGTTTTGTCGGAGCACTCATCCGCGATGGCGATTGACTGGCGACGCTTTGTAGAATTGGTGAAGGCCCACCGCAAATTTGTGCTGACGAGCCACGTCCGCCCGGATTGCGACGCCTTGGGAAGCGAGTTGGGAATGGCACAAGTGCTGGAAGCACTTGGCAAAGAAGTTCGCATCGTCAACGCGCAAGCGACGCCGGCCAATTTGGCGTTTATCGATCCCACGAACCGCATCGCGGTATTGGGGCAAGACGTCACGGCCGCAGACTTGGCGTCCTACGATTGTCTGATGGTGCTCGATACTAGCGCCTGGGCCCAGTTAGGCGGTATGGGAGATGTCATTCGCGGCATCCAAGCCAAGAAGATTGTGCTCGACCATCATGTTAGTTCGGACGAGCTGGGGGCCGAGGTGTTTCGCAACGTCGCGGCCGAGGCTACCGGTCGTCTGGTCGTGGAAGCCGCCGGCGCACTAGATGTAAAGTTGACGCCCGAGATGGCGATGCCGCTATTTGCGGCGCTGGCCACCGATACAGGATGGTATCGGTTTGCGTCGACGACGGGCGAGACGTACCGTTTCGGCGGACAACTCGTCGATGCCGGTGCGCGACCGGCGGCGATTTATAATGCGATCTACGAGCAGGACACCTTGGCGCGGGTGCAATTGCGCGGCCGTATCCTGGCGCGGACTCAGACCGAGTTAGACGGACGCCTGGTCTTCACTTCTGTGACACGCGAAGACTTTGACGCGACCGGCGCGGCGGCCGCCGATACCGAAGACGTTGTGAATATGACGCTCGTGATCAGCGGCACCGACGTAGCGGTGATTTCCGTCGAACAACCCGACGGCAACGTCAAAGTCAGCTTTCGCAGCCGCGCCGGGCTCGATTGCAGCCGTTTGGCCGAAAGTTTCGGCGGTGGTGGCCACAAAGCCGCGGCGGGAGCCACCGTGCCCGGCCCATTGGCCGTGGCCGAGCCGCGCGTGCTTGACGCCGTGCGCGCGGCGATGCGATAATTCGCTCGTCTGCCTGCCCTACTATCCCTCCGCAAATGTGATCCAACCTTTTATTGCCGTCATGTGCTTCGTGTATGACGGCCCCGCCCTCACGACAAGGATGTCCGCTTCGCTGGTAATACCGTTGTTTGGCCGACCGGGTGGCCGTATCTAGCGTTGCGGCATTCGGCGCGTAATCTGCGGCACATCGACAGAGCGTTAAGGAGTCATCGATGCCTGCATCGCCATCGGTTCAACCCCCTGCATCGCCGAAGCCCGCCCTCGGCGAGCCTCGACGCGGATTCTTCGCTAAAGCCGCCGCCGTGGTGCTGGGGGGCCTCGTGGTCGTATGCCCATTTCTGGCTGGCCTGGCGGCCTTTCTCGATCCGCTAAATCGCAAAGTCGCCCGCGGTGCGTATATGCGTGTGACACCGTTCGACGCCCTGGCCGATGACGGTACTCCGCGACGGTTTCCGGTGATCGCCGCCCGGCGCGACGCCTGGAACAAGTATCCGCCCGAGCCGGTCGGCGCTGTATTCATGCGGCGCGTGAAGACCGCGGAGCGGGTGGAAGTTTTCAACGTGATTTGCCCCCATCTGGGCTGCTCGGTCAGCTTCAACGGTCCCCGCGATATTTTTCAGTGCCCTTGCCATACCAGTGCCTTCGAGCTGGATGGCGCGGTGATCTCGGGGCCCAGTCCGCGCGGGCTCGATACGCTCGAGTTCGAGATCCGCGACGCAAACGGCGTGGAAGAGGTGTGGGTCAGATTCGAGAACTTCTACACCGGCCGCGCGGATAAGGAGCCCAAGGAATGAACGCATTGCTCCGTTGGCTAGACCACCGCACCGGCATTGCCGGCCTAATGCACGCAGCACTGTACGAGCACGTCCCCGGCGGAGCGCGTTGGCGCTACGTGTGGGGAAGCACTCTGGTGTTTGCCTTCGTCAGCCAGGTGATTACGGGCGTGTTCTTGTGGATGTCGTACGCGCCTAGCAGTCAAACGGCCTGGGAAAGCGTGTATTACATCCAGCACGAGATGCAAGCCGGCTGGTTGCTGCGCGGCCTGCACCATTTCATGGCCCAGGCGATGGTCGTGCTGCTGGCGCTGCACTTGATGCAAGTTGTGATCGACGGCGCGTACCGCGCGCCGCGTGAAGTCAATTTTTGGCTCGGCCTGATACTGATGAAGATCGTGCTGGGGTTGTCTCTGACCGGCTATTTGCTTCCTTGGGACCAGAAGGGCTATTGGGCTACAATCGTGGCTACGAATCTGGCCGGCATCGTCCCTGGCGTGGGGCAGCAGTTGCAGACGCTGGTGGTGGGTGGATCGGAATACGGCCATTACACATTGACGCGATTCTTCGCACTGCATGCCGGGGTGTTGCCGGGCGCGCTGGTGGCCTTTCTGGTCGTACACGTGGCACTGTTCCGCCGGCACGGCCTGCATGCCAAGACGCCCACCAAGGGAGAGGACGGAACGTTCTGGCCGGACCAAATTCTCAAGGACGCCGTCGCTTGTCTGGCGGTGTTGGCCGTCGTGCTGTTTCTGACTATTTGGCCAGGACTGCGCAGCGAGCAAGGGTTGTTGCAGGTGTTGTCGTCGAGCCATCCTGGTGATGCGCTGGGGGCAGAGCTTGGTGCGCCGGCCGACGGCGCCACGCCCTATTCAGCCGCCCGACCCGAGTGGTATTTCCTGTTCTTGTTTCAGTTTCTCAAGCTGTTTCAGGGCTACGGCGAAACGGGTGAGTTGGTCGGCGCAATCGTCGCGCCGGGCGCCGTGATGCTGCTGTTGTTCTTGATGCCGCTGTTGGGGCATTGGAAGTTGGGGCATCGCTTCAACATTGGAATGTTGGGTTGTTTGTTCATCGGCATTGGCGTGCTGACGGCGCAGGCCGTGTGGGACGACCGACGGGCACAGTGGACTAACGATCCCGGCCCCGAAGCCGGAACGGCTCACGAGCAGTGGGAAGCGTCGCACAGTTATCTAGAGGCTGTGGAAAAGGCGGAATTCCAATCGCATCGCGCCAGGGAGCTCGCGCGGGAATTCTCGATTCCGCCGGCGGGCGCGCTTGCGCTATTAAGGCAGGATGCCAAATTGCGCGGTCCGGAGCTGTTCGAGCAAAACTGCGCGGCCTGCCATAGCCATGTCGATGCCGAGGGGCACGGGATTGCGGCCAAGGACCCGAGCGCGCCGAACCTGTACGGCTTTGCCACTGCGAGCTGGCTCGAGGGCCTGCTCGATCCCGAGAAGATTGCCACGGCGGCCTACTTCGGGAACACGTCGCACAAGGATGGCGAAATGGTTTCGTTCGTGCAAGGGGACGAGTTCAAGGCGTTGTCGGCCGATCAGAAACGCGAGATCGTGGCGGTACTCTCGGCCGAGGCGCAACTCGCATCGGCGACGGATCGGTTGCCAGACGAAGCTGCCAGGATCGCGGCCGGCGCGGCGCTAATCAAGGATCAAGCCGGCTGCACAAACTGTCATCACTTCCAGGACACGGGAAGTCTTGGCAGTGCGCCGGATCTGAGCGGCTATGGTTCGCGCGAATGGCTGTTGGGCATGATCAGCAACCCAGAACACGAACGCTTCTATGGCGACAAGAACGATCGCATGCCGGCCTTTGCCGCGGGCGAAAACATCGAACAGCACCGTTTGAATGCGCAGGAGCTGGGGCTGATCGTCGACTGGCTGCGCGGCAAGTGGTTCGAGCCTGCCTCGGAAGCGGCGCACAATCCGGCAGCCGAATAATTCGCCATCCGGGAATGCGTAGTGCCTTGCTGGACAATTGGGGCGCCTTTCGCCGTGGCGGACAGCGTTTTCGACCCAATCCGCGCAGGCGCGATGCAGGGTCCGCAGAATCGCTACAGCCTACACCGCAGGTAAAGTTCCGCGCAGGTCGTGGTCGACCCTCTTGCTAGGGGCCCATTGTCGCGACCCCAGCGCAGGGCAAAACCTGGTCATGTGGTGTAAGAGTTGCCGACAAGATGTTCCGGCCGTGAGCGGCGCCAGCGATGAAAAGCCGTGCTGCATTCGTTGCGGCGCGGTGACGATCGCCGGCGCGCGCGGCGCAACCCGGCAACCGGCCCGAGCGATGGCCGCGGCGCAAGGGATATCGGCCGCGGCACATGGCAGTGGGGGCGCGGACAAAACGGAACCGATCGGCGGCGACACCGCGACGGTTACGATTCGAGCGCCGCTGGCGGACTTCGATACCTGGGAGTTGGCAGAGCAGCTGCGGCACGTCGACCGCATTCTCTCGGGCGCCAGATTCTCGACCGCATTGCAGCATCCGGCTATCGGTGCTCAGCCGCCGGCGCCCACCAGTGCTACGCGCAAACGCCTAGCCTCATTGTCGACTTCCGACGGTCGTCCGCGCGGCAGCCGCTTGCGTTCCCGCGTCGCTTGGACGGCCGTGGCAGCCGGAGCGGCAGTGCTAGCCTGCGGCATCCTACTGCTGTGCGGCGGCGCCCTTTTGGGGCATGGCACCTGGCAAAGCATCGGCCTACCCATCACGCTGCTGGGACAGGTGGCACTGCTGTTGGGAATGATGATGCAGTTGGATTTGGTCTGGAAGGGAAAGCGCGAGACGGCCAGCAAACTGTACCGCTTTCAAAAGCGATTGGTGGATCTCGAGGCCTTGGCGGCCGAACTCGCGCCCGCCACGGACGATGACAACGACTCGGCCCGCGCGGGCGACGAGCGCGAACTGCTGGTCGAACTAAAGACGCGCCTCGACCTGCTGGCGCATCGGTTGAACTTGCCTTGCGGCTAGAGTTGCTGCCGCGATCCCGGGGCTTGCGGACCGCGTTCATTCCATACAGTTGTGCAATGAACCGTTGCGCAGAGTGAACTGTCGGGCCATCTTGTCACAGCACGGCGGCTTCCTTGTCCTTCAGCAGCAGTTCTGACAGGAACGCCAAGACGTAGCAAACCGCCGCTAGGACATAGAGCGAGCGGAAGCCCAGATACATCGAGCTGTATTCCAGCAACCCGCCGCATATGGCTCCCAACAGGTTCATGGCCATGATCCCTGCAACGTGCCCTCGATTCGCCAACAAGGTGGAAAAGAGGATGCCCGAGAAGAGCAGCGGGCATGTGAGAACGATGGCCGTCTCCAGTCGCCCGAGTGTGGTGGATTCAAAGCCTCCCAATTTCGACACGTACCAGCCGATACCCAGAGAAGCCCACAGCAGCAGATAGGGAATGAACGTGTTTTTGATGTTAAACCATTGAACTGCGCAGTTCCCCAGGAAGGCCATCAACAGGATGCCTGCGATCACGATGCCAATGATGTGCCATGTGTTCCCGAAGGTCAGGCCCATTTCGGTAATGCCCTTGGTTTCAATGAGCATGAATCCCACGCCCAAGAAGAAGAACGACAGGTGGCTGAACTTGGGCGTTTCGTTGAGAAAGTTGGCGGCCAGCAATAGCGACAGCGCGACGATCTGAAAGATCATGACCAGGTAGGACTTGGGAAATACGCGCTCGGGCATATAGAAGAACGGCCAATCGTCTGTCGACACGTCGGCGTGCAGCGCGGGGTCGGCGTATTTCTCATTCATTTCTATGAAACCGGTATCGGCGATCAGCGTGGGGGGCAGCTTCCAGTTGCTGTCGTTCGATTCCAGAAAAATTACGGCCCCGGTAAAGCCCGTGGCGATGCAAATCGGCGGTCGCCCATCAAAGGCTTGCTCCATCATCAGATAGATCTTGCGGGCCAGGCTGTCGGACAATACGACGAACGACAGCGCAATCATGCCGTCGGGCTTGAGGCGGCTGCGGGCTTCGCGCAGGCCCTCGATCGTATAGACGAACGAGTCGAGGCGGACGCTGGAGCCTTGGCTCAACAACGTGTGCGAATCGAGCAATCCATACACTATCAAATCGTACATGCGATCCGTGCGCCGTAGAAACGAGCGGGCATCGTCGTTCACCGCGGTCGTGCGCGGGTCGGTGTATGGTTTCTCCGGATGGCTCATCTTGCCCACCTGCAGAATGGCGGGGTCGATTTCAATAGCGTCGACCTTGCCGGCCCCCGCGCGCAGCGCCGCGGCGACGTCGTTGCCGGTGCCCGCTCCGACCACGGCGACGTCGGCCAGCGCCGGGCTGGCCTTGTAGGCAAAATCATAGTAGTTGCGGAAATCGACCATCTCGGCCGTCAGGCACTCGCCGGCGAGATTGTGAATATGTTGGTAGTAGTGGCCGGCCGCGCGAATTTCGGTGTAGCCGGTGTCGTTGGGATAGATTTCCAGTAGCTGATAGGGGGTGTAAACCCTGTTCCAAAGCGGATTGATCGGCCACCAAGCAAGCGCCGTAGCGCCCACGAGCGTAAAGAGCGAAGCCGTGAGCATTGTGGACGATTTGCGCACATGAAACAGGAGCAGCGCCAGAAAGCACAGCGCGAACCACACCAGGGGTGGCGTCCAGGCGAAACTTTCGCCGAGCATCAGCAACACGCCGGCCAGGCTGCCGAGCAGATTCAATCCGTACGCGCGCAGTTTCGAACGGCGTTCCATCAGACGACCGCAAAGCTGACCCACCGGCAGAAACGTCACGGCTGTCAGCAAGAAGACCACAGTCAGCAGCAGGTACAAAGCCGCGGCCTGAACCAGGTTCGTCTTTCCCAAGCCCATCGTCAGCTGCTCGGGAAAGGGAATGGAACCAAAGACCGGCACCAGGCGCGTCATCATCAAAAAGCCAAATTGCCAGGCTAACAGCGGGATCACGGTCAGCAGCGGAATACGGTCTCGTCCAGCGAGGCCGTAGCCCAATCCCAGACCAGCAAAACAGGCTAGCAAGCTGAAGTTTTTATAGAACGCCACGAACTCCAACACAGAAGACTGCCAACGAATCAGCGCCAATTCGAGTAAAAGGCTGAGCGCCGCGGTGATGAAGATGGCGACGTCGACGTAGCGGATGTCGAGCGTGTCGAGAAACCGCGCTTGCTCCGCGGCGTCATTATCCAAGAAGGCCGTCACCTTTCGAAGGAAATAGTACAGCACTACCGTGGCGACGATGGCCGCCAGCCCCAGCACGGCCGCAGCTATCAAGAAGGAGGTTGAAGAGAATGAGGCAAACCGGCCGGCTAAACCTAACCTGGCTAGCACCAGAAAGCTGCCGAAACCGATGATAATCAGCAATCGATTCAGCGATCGCAACATTCCAGATTCGCGCCCCACTTCTGACGATGACATGTGTTCGTGTCTCCGAGCCAGCTGTTAGCCGTGATTGCATCGATGCATGACGCTTTGTCGCGGCGGCTAGTATAGGCACACACTAAACGCATAGCAAAAAGGATTATTAATTTCCTGCGGTGCTGAATTGCTTAAAAGCGAGTCGCGAACGTATCAGCAGACGTCTATGGGTTGGTTGGCAAGGCGATGTAGGAGACACGACATGGACCCGCCGTGCGCGCAGCCGTGCAGCGCAACGTCTACAGAGAGGTGAGATGCCGCAGCGCCGAGCAGCGCGAAGTTGCGAACATGAGGCAGCAACCTGCCCGGCTGAATCGGCGAGCTCAGGGACGCGTCCGCCGGCAAGGGAACAGGCGCGCCCCTGACCTCGAGCCGATGTGGTGAAGGGGAGGAGCGTAGGGCATGAAGAGCGGCTCGATCACAATGGAAAGAGCCAGGCGATGGAATCCCGGCGCCTCATGTGACAGCGCAAGCGGCTCTCCACCTGCTACTGAGTCTGGAGACGCTTCGCGCGCCGTAGCGCGAGTAGACCGATCGCGGCGCCTGCGCCCGCGAGCAGCAATCCGGTCGGTTCGGGAACGACCTTTGCGTCGAACTGCTGACCGGCATCGCCGAACGGAAAGCCGATATAGAGAAACGACGTCGTGACTTTGTCGACCGGGAAGAAGGCCTGGCTTTCCAATACCGCGGGCGAGTCTGGACTGGTGAACTCGAATTTAGCGGTGCCACCCGGTGCGATCGCCGAGCCGGTCAGGTTGTAGTACTCGATGCCATAGCCATCACCGGGGATCGCCGAGTTGTGCGATATTGGCGCTATCCACCCGGTGGGCATGCTTGTGACCGTGGGGAGCGAAGGCAAGAAGTCATAATCGATGGGCGTAGCGGTCCAGCCAAACCAGAACGTACCAATGTTCGTCGTGCCGGTGTTCTGCAATGTCACGGTGTAATCGTAGGGGGCGCTCGTCGAAGTAGTCGATACGGTCGCCGAGGCTAACAACCCGGCAAACGCCGTTGACGGTGCGCAAATTAGTAGTGCAATCGCCAGAACCAACAGATAATTCCATCGAGTGTCTATTAGACGCATGGGTGCCTCACGTGAAAGGTCGAGTCTGCCAAAATCGTAGATCGTTGCGCACGCGTAGAATCGTTTGCTCACGGGGAGATGCCGGTGGTGAGATGGCGTAACGGTGTCGAACAGCCCTGCTGAAGGACGTCTTGTGGAGACGTTCAACTTGCGAAGCAATCGGCCCCGCGGGCACAACCTGAGATCGACACGATCGTTTTGAAGCTCGCCTGACCCTGGCAACGTCGTTGACGACGTTATTACCGAGGCCATTCACCGGACAGTAGCTTTTCCTTATCTCGTTTTCCGTCTAACGCCCGCGGAACTACGCACGGTATTCGGGTTTGGATTTCTCGCGCCTACGGCTGTTACGGATTCTTCAGACTGCGGGCGTTGTGGGGACTGCTCACTGTCGACCCGTCCGCGGGCACGTCGAGCGCTGTGGCGCGGCGTCGGAATGATCCCGACTACGTACGCGGCGGTTCGTACGCCGGATTCGTGAGATTCTCGAAAAAATGGCCCTTTGCCAGAAAAAGGCCGCTAGCGGATAGGTCGATGTGAGATCGACAGTCAGCCGCATGCTCACTTGCCGATGTGTCTCCGCAGTCGGCGGGATATCGCCTGCTAGCTTATCGACGTTTCCGTCTGCTTCGTCCCCACAGCAGGCAAGCCCCGATGCCAGCAAGAATGGCCGTCGAGGGTTCCGGCACGCTGGTGGCGGTGCCACCGCCGGCGTGCAGCCAATTCGCCGCGATCAGCGAAATATCCAGACCATTGACGACCCCGTCGCGGTTGACGTCACCGGCGTTCCCGCTGCCGGTTTGCAGCCAGTTGCTGGCGACCTTGCCAATATCCAGTCCGTTGACAACTCCATCCCTGTTTGCGTCGCCGGCGATCATGACCCCGGCGAGACGAGGTCCGAGCACGGACATAGCAGGCTGATCGGCCTGCTGCGGGGTTCCGAGGTTGGTTGGTTCGAGAGTGAATTGATAGTTGCCCCACCAAGGACCGGCCGCCCACCAGCTATAGCCCAGCCACGCGCTGGAATTCGCTTGCATGTAGTTGAGCATGTTGTTGATCGTCTCGTCGCCGATCTGGCCCGAGCCGGTGCCGATGGTGGAATTCGCCACGGCAAATTCGCCGAGAAACCCTTTCAGGTTGTGCGCTTCGAGCCATTGGGTGAAATCCGTCAAGCGTTCTACGCCAATATTGGGGTCGTTGTTGGCAATGGTCGACGAGTTGCCCGATCCGTCGGCATCCATATATTGATGCACCTCGATCGCAAAGTTGTGGCCTGGATCGACGATGTTCAGCATGGCTGTCGCGTTGGGCGTGCCGTACCAGTTGTCGCTCCAGCTCGAGGCGCCTGTCCAGGCGTTGCCAGGGACGAGCACCAGGTTGGTCGCCCCGGCCGCACGGATGGCCGCGATGCCTGCATTGGCCGCCGAGACCCATTGTTCGGTCGGCATCGTGTTGGGCTCGTTCATCAAGCCAAAAAAGACGTGGCTGTTTCCCTTGTAGTCCGTAGCCAGACGCGACCAGAGGTCGGCAAAGGCCGAATCAGGCACGCTCGCGCTGCCGATCAGCCCCTGCGTCGAGCTTTCGAAGTTATTGGGGTCGGGATAGTACCGTGCGAAATTGTGCGGGTCGAGAATTACGTTGGCACCCTTCGACGTGGCGTATTGCACCAGGCTATTGAGCCGGTTGAATTCAGTGGTGTTCAGCGGCGCGTCCAATGTGGGCTGCAGCCGCTCCCAGCGAAACGGTATTCGGAACGTGTTCATCCCCTTGCTGATGAAATAATCAATTTCGGCATCGGTGGGATACGTGTAGTCGGTGTTGTAGGTGCCCAGATTGCCCGGCGTCGGGGTATTGCCGAACTCGGCCCCCGAAAGATCGACCCCGGTGTACTCCAATTGAGCGAGGCAGGTCGCCGACTGCCACGAGAAACTGCCCCCAACGACCAAGAGCGCGAGCGAGCGCAAGAATCGCGCGGATCTGCCACGGTTGCCAGTTGTCATATTCAATTGCCTGATTCTGTGGGGATGTGCCCCCCCTCAACTGCATCGGACGAGCCTGGGCTGTCCTTCGAGCCCGCGGGCTGAGCCGCAAGCCTGTCCCTATGCTTCTGCGAACCGCCGTTGCTGCAATGTCCAACTGGCAATGGACACCGCCGGCGGTTGTGCTCGGGACCAGCCTGCGGGGCCATCCTACCTTCGGGCCGCGCCGCTGTCGCGGAAATTGTAAACGAGCATGTCCGGCTAACTGCAAGGACGGCAAGTCAGCGGCGCAACGTCGTTCGACGCGCACTGAACCGGCAATCGCAAGGGCCTTCGATCAGCGCCCGAAGTACGGTTTCAATGACCGGCCACGCTATCAACTGCCCGCGTGACGGGGCCGCGGCGCATAAAAATAGCCACTGGCGGCAGAGGGCTTGCGCGGTCCTCTTCCGCCAGCGGCTCAGACCGGTGCAACAAGCGCCGGTACGAACGGTAGGATAAATTGATAACGTTTTATTTCAAGACAAGGATGTGTGAGAATTGTGCGAGCATTTCGTGAGCTTGCATGCCCTGCAAGGGTTCTCTCGGCGCCCCCTCCCCTGCTTCGTGCTTCGACCCCTCGGCGAGATGTTCGTGGGCGATCGGCCCGGCGTTCGCCACCGGCAACTTGTCTCGACGAAATCGTTGCGACGCTGCTATGATTTCCACTTTGTAGAACCCCCGCGTGGGAGGGGCCTGCATTGCTTGATCAGCCGCCGACGGAATTAGATGCTGCGCTCGAAGGAAGCGCGATGGGGGAATTGCCAAATTCGCAATTGCTCTGGCAATCGATTGTGGCGCATTCTCCCGACACGATCATGCTAACCGATGCGACGGGATGCATTCTCTACATCAATCGCGTGCTCCCGTCGCTCAAGATCCATGACGTGGTTGGTCATAGCGCCTTCGAGTTTTTGTCCGTTGCAAATCACGATCGTTTTCATCAGGCATTGCGAAACGCCTGCGGCCTGGGCCAGGTCGACCAATTCGAGCATCGAGCGATCGACGGCAGTTGGTGGATCGCTCGGCTGGCACCATTGCCAGACCAGCCCGTGCCGACGGTACTGATCGTTTCCACGGACATCACACGCTGGAAACGTGCCGACGAGATGCTGCGCGAGGGGGCCGAGCGATTTCGTCTGGCGACGGAATGCTATCCTGGCCCTGTGATGATCTACGACGCTCAAGGGCGCGTCCAATTCGCCAACACGCGCGCCGAGCAGATGATCCGCCGCACGCGAGACGAGATCGTCGGCAAACGCGATGAGGAGATCCTTCCTCGCCAATTCACAGACAGTTATCGTCCCTATCTGCTACGCGCGATCGAGACGGGCGACAGTCAGACTGTCGAAGTCGCGGCACCGCGACGCAAGGGAGGGGTACACCTGGTCATTAACTTCGTGCCGCTCGCGAACCTGCACGGACAAGTGCAAGAAGTTCTGGCCGTCGGCCACGACATAACTCGTCAGAAGGAGGTCGAACGAGAGTTGCGTTGCCGCGAGCGGGAGTTTCGCTCATTGGCCGACAGCATGCCGGACGTCGTCGCACGATTCGACCGCGAGCTGCGACACTTGTTCGTCAATCGCCAGGTCGAGCCGCGGACAGGCTTCACGCCTCAATCGTTTTTGGGCAAATCCAATCGCGAACTGCCGATGCCGCCCGATTTGGTCGCGAAGTGGGACGAGAGCATGCGGCAGGTGCTCGACTCGGGTCGGCCGGCGCAGATCGGCTTTCAATTCGCCGTGCCACGCCAGGTGCGTCACTTCGAGTCGCGCATCATTCCGGAGCGGAACGATTCCGGCAGCGTGGAAACAATCCTCGTCATCACGCGCGATGTTACGGATCGCTGCCTTGCTGAACAAGAGTTGCAACGGTATCGCGAGCATCTAGAGCAACTGGTGCAATCACGAACGCGGGCGCTCGAAGCATCACAAGACATGTTGCGGGCGGCCGAACGGCTGGCCTCGCTGGGCACGTTGGCGGCCGGAATTGCCCATGAGATCAATAATCCGGTCGGCACCATTTTGCTGGCGGCCGAGATGGCGCGCGTGGCCCAGGCTGATGGCGACGACGCGGTCGTGGCACGCTGCCTGGACGGAATTGCAGGCGATGCACAGCGATGCGCCCGGATCGTCAAGAACGTGCTCGGGTTCGCCCGTCAATCACCTACCGAAAAGCACTTGCAGTCCCTCAACGAAGTAGTCGAGCGGGCTGCCGAACGGATGCGAGGATATCTGACTTCGCACGACGTCACTCTGCATGTCGCTCTGGATCCCGCGGTCGGCGATCTGCCGATGAACGCCACGGCCATCGACCAAGTGATGGGTAATCTATTACAAAACGCGGCCGAGTCGCGCACCGAACCGATGAATATCACGGTCACGACAGGCGTGCAGGACGACCACTATACGGTCGCCGTGGCAGACGACGGACCCGGCATTCCCGCTGATGTGCAGGCCCACGTCTTCGATCCTTTTTACACGACGCGACGCGCCGGCGGTGGCACAGGGCTAGGGCTGAGCATCGTGCATGGCAACATCAAGGATCATCAAGGGCGCGTGCGCGTCGACAGCGCGCCAGGGGTTGGCACGATATTCCGCATCGAATTGCCCCGCCACGATGCTAAATAGCGCTTGCGGAAACGACGTCCGCCTACTGACGCCCAAATGATCACGCCGCAGCGACGCAGCAGCCTGGCGATGAATAGCCCAAGTTCACTGATCTGGCTCTCGCGCCGAAGTGAGTGCTTCTCCCTGCATATTTGCCATGTTGACAAGTCGTGGCACTCGGGGCCGACGGCGCGCGGGACCTGCCCCGACTCGGGCACCGGGCTGTTAGCAAGGCGTCGGACCTGCTCTACTTAGGTTCTGAAACGGGGCCTGTCTCGGACACGCAAAGGATTTCGACGGATGCCGTTCTGCAAGTGCCCCAAGTGCAAGGCCGTTTTCACGCTGCAAGTCGCCGATGAAAAAGCATGGCGCGCCGAAAAGTGGCCTACCTTCGCCGCGAGCGAAGTCGTACCCGAGACATGTCCGCGCTGCGCTGAAAAGGCACTTGATCGCATGACAGAGACCGGGGGCGGTCCGCCCTTGTCGCTGGGCTAACGCCTGGTAACGGCGTCGATACCGATCGCAGCCTGACAGCGGTTCGCCTTTATTGCATTGCGCCCGACGCGCCTGCTGGTACCTTGCGCTGGCCGTGGCACCAGGTAGTTGGTCCTCATGCCCCGTGCGCCGAACAAAACGACGGACGACCTGGACCAGACTGCCAAGAAGTCGAGAGCATCTCTCTCTCGATCACATTGGCACCTGCCATCGACCGCGCCAGGGCGCGATTTTCATGCGCGGCAATAAAGCCGCAATAAGACTGGAAAGAGCAAAAACGGTCAGGCAAAAAGACCTGAGGAATCTCCCTCCGCTGGCTCGCTGAGAGACAGCATGATCCCCGTCCAACCGCCAATGGGATGCGCGCCTCGCGGGGAAATGGCGCGACGGGCCGACGAGCGGCGACTCTCCTACCGCGCATCACGTTGCGAGAATTCCGAACGGTGGCGCAAAAAAAGGAGCCGCCAAACGTCGGTATCCGTCTGACGGCTTCAGCTGAGTGAGAGATTAGGTCGTCTCAGCCGATGTGTTACTATTGCAAGTCTCATGCCCGCGCCGGGGAACAGAAACAATTCCAGAGGGAAGAAGTCCAAAAAACGGGGTGCCAGGCAGGCTTGATTGCCCAGCGACCCCGCATGTCGTCCACACCGACGACAATTTCAAACAATCAGCCAGCGTCCCTGCCGGCTGTTATTCTTGTTAGGCGCCAAATACCGATTCCGAATTCTTAAAACGTCGGCTGGCACAACGGTCGAACGATGATCGCGCGGCGGGCTACGGCGAGTCGAATCGAAAGGTCGCAGCTACCGCTTCATTTAACATTTATGAATGCAAACCGTGCGCCGGAATCCGCCGACCACCATCGATCGCGACGGGACCATTGCCGTGTACCCGAGTGACGAACCGAGCAGACGCCCGCCGATGGGCGGCCGAGCAGGCCGATACTTATTGCTTGCAGCGACGGGCAAACCCGATATGACCAGGGACAGCAATGCCGCACAGCATAAGCACCAAACATTTGAAGCGCCGTCGCCGAGTACCGGTCTACGGATCGAGCGTTGCTCGGCAGACTCAGCCTTAGTCCTATAAGCTGAGTCGCTTGACGAAGTATCGAAATCGTCGCAAACTCGTACAGCGAAAGCCCACGGCCGAGTGGCGGAATAGGCAGACGCACGGGACTTAAAATCCCGTATCGGGTAACCGGTGTGCGGGTTCGATCCCCGCCTCGGCCATCTTCATTTTACCCAGGGGAATCGCGATTAACAGCGGTTTTCCTGGGTTTTTTTGTACTGATGCCGCCAGGCCGTTCCGATTGTGCGGGGTGGCAGCAGGTGGCAGCAGATGGCCCAGAAAGCCTCCGCCTTGGACCAGCTATGGACCAGCTTTTCGCAGCCTCTGAAGACGTGGAAGCGCCGGCAGATGGTCCAGGGCCTGGGCCGTCTCCTTGGCCCCCAACTTCGTGTACAGGTCCATCGTGAGGACGATCGTCGAGTGGCGGGCCAAGGTTTGGACGATCTTGGGGTGGACTCCAGAACGCACGAGATTGGTCACGTAGGTGGCACGGAGGGCGTGGAAGTCCATAACCCCGTCCGCAGTCTCAAGAGGGATCTTTGCCGCGGCCAGATCGCCCCGCAGCATTTCCGCGGCCCGGCGGTTCCATCGTCCCGGCCAAATCGGATTCCCTGCTTCCTTGGTTTTTAGCCAGGGGCCAAGTAGTTTCGCCAAGTTCATCGGCAGCGGCTGTACCACGTTCTCCTTGTTCTTCGTGGTAGACGCGCGTGCCACGATGCCGGGAGGGTCCGTTTCCAGCTTGAACGATTTCGGGTTGAGGCTGGCGAGTTCCGATGCACGAAGGCCCGAGTAGGCGGCAATGATGTACAACCATGCTCGGTCAGCGCCAGGCAGATTTTGGCTGCTCGGCCCGCGGTCCGCGGCCTTGATCAACGACGCGAACTCCTTCTCCGAAAGAACCCGCCGCCTGCGAGGTTCATCAAGCTCGGTGTTCGCTTTTGCGATCAGGCCAATCGGGCTTTGGGGCATGCGACCTTGTTTTGCAGCCCATCGGCAAAAACCGCCCAATGCGGTTAAGTAGTAGTTGCTTGTCCGATTGCTGATCTTTGACTCGCCGTCGGTTTCCCTGCGGAGTTTCAGGTACGTATTGACGCGATCGGTCGCGTTGTAGGCGACGAGATCATCGAGCTTAGTGAAGCGGCACCACGTGAAAACCGCCTCAATTCGGGCAATCGTTCTGTCAACGTGATCGGCGCAGTCCTGTTTGGACTCCAGGAACCGTCTGTAGGCGGACAAATGCTCGGTCAATGGCACGCGCTTCGGCGCTTCGTAGGGATCGACCTTACCTCGACGCCGACAATCTACGTCGTGCTCGACCGACGCGGCCTTCCTCTTGGTCAGCTCCTTGTCGGTGTAACCGGGCGTCGTTTTCCAGTGGCCAAACTCGTCGCGGTACTTGATCGAATACTTCTGAGCAAAACGCTTGACGCGCTTGCCCTTGATCGTCTTGTAGTAGCTCTTTTTGAAGACGCTTGCCATTCTTCGACCCTAACTAACTCCAACGATCGCTTCAATGTCCTCCCGCCGCCAGCGAACTGAACGACCGACCTGGACTGGCTCAGGAAGTGTGCCGTCGAGTACCCTGCGGCGAACCGTTCGTATGTGGATCCCGAGGCAAGCGGCTACCTCTTCCCGAGTCATCATGCTGGCGGCTGGCGGGTTCGCTGACCGGCCGTCGTTCCGTTCGTGTTCACGACACTCTTTCAAGCAGGTGGACAGGAAGGTCAGCACCTCCTGACGCTCACAGTAGCAGCCAAACTCCAGGCTCCGGGCGTGTTGCTGCACTAGTCCAACATGCAGGGCCGCCATACCAATTTCGCGAGCGATCTCGGCGCAACGACGAAGATAGGCTTCACCGTCCACGACGGGTAATACATCAATGCGGTTGATCTCCTCGATGGCGGATTCGAGGAGTCCTCGGTACTCAGCAAATGTTTGCGGTCGATCGTTTGACATGAGAAATACGCCTGCTTGGTGCATACAAGTCTAGCTTGCAAGCTTGCAGGACAAGGCGCTACGACAACCTGCCGATACTCGTGGTTCCTGATGGTTGTGAGTTTTGCAACGGGGCAGGCGTATTGCAAGAAGGGGAAACCGACAAGCTAATCGTATCATTTCGGGATTAATCGTGACATTTCCGCAGTGACGAGGAAATTTCACCACCCCTCTTGGAGCGTCGATACTGATTCCCGTCGGTGCAATTACAGATTATCATCTGACACGCAGCGGTTGGACTGGGAATTCGAGATCGCTCTTCTTATCCCACCTATGAGTCTGCAGAATAAGCAGGATAGCGCGATCGTCGCACGCAGAAACGGAGGTGCAACCATGGCAGCACATCTTTCATTGAGATTACCTTGGCATGACCGGGGGTGGGACGGAAACGTCTGTGACAACCCGGTGGCCAACGTGTATTGCTCAGGCGAGTACGGCCTTAAGGCTCATGGGATTCGTGAAAATAAGGTGGATTCAGAAGAAGATGCGATCAAAGGCCAACCAGTCGAGGCACTGCGCGAGAAGGCCTATCATCCTCCCTGTCTGCGAACGATCCAAACTTTCGGCGGGAGGAAGACCCTGAAGTTTCTGCACGAGCCAAAGGAGTTTTTGCACACTGATAGGGTTCAGATAACACCAGTCAAGGACGAAATCCCACGCTGCTGTTCGGGGACATGGCCTTATGACGGGGTGTTCCGGCGCGCAAAAGATGCACCGGACGAGACTCCGGATGAATTTCTTGAGCGTTATGATCCGCAGGAGGCAGTCAAGAACATCAAGGAGATCTTCGCGGCGTTGAAGGTCGGTAAATCACTGGCGTTTTACTACCTGAATTACGATAATCCGCTCAACTCTGAGCGTCGAAAATACGTACTCGTTGGGGCAGCGGAGATCGATGCCGTTTCATCTCAGCTTGAATGGGACGAGATTGATGCTGAAAGAGACCGGATCTATGGCCGGATGGTTTGGAACCGGTTCATATCGAATGGGTACGGTGATGGTCGCGGCGCGCGTATCCCGTACGATCTTTATCTAAGGCACGGCTTTGATCCTGCTGAAGTGTTGATCGAAATCCCCGATGAGATGTCGCAGCATTTCAAGTACGTCTGCCGAAGTTTTACGGACGACGAAGCGGCCATGTTGCTGCGGGAGCTCTGGGCAGCGCTGGAGCGTGGAAGAGATGGGGCGACGGTCCCGTGGGAGTGGAACCGACAGATCGAATGGATAAATACCGCGATCGATCGCGTTCTAAAGGACCGCGGCGCATTTCCGGGGTTAGGGGCAGTTCTTGAAGCCTTGAGCTTTAAGAATGCGATTCTGTACGTAGACCAGCAGATCGTCTCAAAGGGCGTGAAGGACGCCCGATCGCATGTGCTGGAGCGTTTGGCAGACCCGGCAAAGGCCGAGACACCAGGCGCACAAAAGAGCTACCAAGCTGCGGCCAACATGCTCCGCATTCTACCCCGGGCAGTTCACGAGCTGCTTTTCGATCGGCTCTGTCTTTTCGAACTTTCGCCGGATCAAGTCCGGTTGATTGCAGGCAACGGTTTGTCGAATGACGACGACCGGCGGGCCACGAGATATTGCAATAAGTTGTGGATAGGAAGTTTTCAGGCGGCATTTACTTGGGGTTTGATTCCATCGATGAATTGAACTCCGGCGATCACGTCGGGTAGCAGTTGTGAGCCGTTCAGCAGCCGCCATCTTTTGGATGCGG
>DASXEJ010000341.1 GCA_036490175.1 Pirellulales bacterium
ACTGTGGGGTCACATCACGCGCGAAACGTGACCCCACCAAAGTCTTGAATTCCTTCGTATGATCAACGAGATGCACTGCCTCGCGGGTGGGGTCACGCTTGGAAGCAATTTCACAGACGCGTGCCCTCACCTGTCAGGAATGCGACGAGCGGCCGGTATTGCAAGGGGCTTTGTGTGCCGTTTAGGCAATTTGCCAGGACGCGAAACATCTCATCGGCTCGCGCCGGATAAAATTTGGTAAATTGCTCATAACAAAGATAAAGGTCGCGCGTGAAGCAATCGTTTCGGTCCATCGTGACCTCGAATCCCGAGCGCACGATTCTTCGCGAAAACCATTGGTGCATGGCCTTTTCGACGCCGCTCTTGCGACCTTCTTCCAACAACCTTGGCAGTCGCAAGAATTCATCTTGCAACGAAAACACATGACTGACCATGTCGGACCCAAGCCTGAAGGGCGGGGTATCCCTTGTGATGTCCTCGCCAGCGAGGAACAGGCATTGTGTCTGAAGCAGCATGTGAAAATGGGGCCGGCGTTGCCGCGGGCGCACTCTCTCAAGGGCTGCACGATCCAAACGCGAAAGCTCAAGTCCTTTCACGAACGGGAATTTTGCTTCGACCACCCTCTCCAGCTCGGCATCGGCCCGGTCGAAGTCGATATCTGATAGGTAGATAAAGTCGGCGTCCGAGACGTTCTCGATTGCCAAGCCCCGTGCGATCGAGCCGCGCAGATAGACCGAACGGACGCCTTCACGATCCGTCAAGGCGTCCCGCACGAAGGTAACGAGTGGCGTCCAAAAGGGCCGTACACGATCAGGCGAGACATCAGGCTGGACGTATCCGCCGCCATCGAGGCTCAGATAACGGCCGATGCGCTGGGGTCGGAGCACAGAACGTTAATCCGCCCGCGTGAGGAAGCCTTCGCCGTAGAGATAGCGGGTCAACGTGAGCCGTCCGTCATTGTCGAGGGGGCTCGACAAGTCGACCGGTCGAAATGATTGCCTTCTGCACATTTCATCGATCGTCACGCGGATATGGTCTGGGAGGGCGAACTTTTTGCCCGCAAATTCCAGCATCACCCTGCCCCGTTCGGTCAAGAGCCGATAATTCCCCGGATCGGGCGTTTTGACCATCGTTTGCAGGCCAATCACCGTTGCGTCCGAATTGAAGGCCTCCTGTGGACGAGCGCGAGCGGAGCTGACCTTCTGCAAAAAGCCTTCGATGAATTGTTTGCCCTCGATGTTTTCACGCATTAGGTCGAGGCAATGCACGAGGTTTCGACATAGCGTCTCTTTAAGGTCCTCTCGCGCGGCGAAGCCGGGTGGCAACGCGGTACGCAATTCAGCGATTTCTTTCGATGCGTTGGCGAGTTCGCCAATGAGTTCGATCCAGGTATAGACGGTTATGCCGATAGTAACGTGCGCGGAGTGGTCCTGCGAGGTATGTGCTGCATGAACGTAGCCCCGTGGGAGATACAAAAAATCACCCGGGTTCAATTCGAGTTCGAGTAGCGGCGGCGGCAACACGAACCCAACCGGCGTGAACGTCTGACTGCGGTGTGGCAAAGGCCGCGACGGCGGAAAGATCTGCCAGCGCTTGCTTCCGGCTATCTGCAGGACAAGAACTTCATGCGTGTCGTAGTGCGGCGTGAACCCGGGCGTATCTCCCGGCGTGAGGTACGCGTTAGCGTGGACCGGATGGCTGAATCGATCTTCAAGCGCCGCGCACAATTGGCGCAACGGCGCCCAGGTTCGTTGCAGCGCCGGCAATACCACAGTCGCGCCCGAACGATACTCGGATTGAATTTGGCGCAGATCGGGCACGCCGGTGAAGGATTCGGTGCCGTGCCTGATGTTGGTCGTATAGGCTTCCGCGGGCAGGTAGGCCCCATTCCTGGCCAGCTGAATCGCCGGATAGCGCAGGTCGCTGGTAGAGATGATGCCGTCCAAATCCGCGTTGGTGAGAACGCGGTCATAGTAATGCGCATCGCCGCGTGGGAGGTGAAGCGGCTTTTGCTCCCAATGGTCTCGAAAGAAATCGTCGAATCCAAGCGGTGCGAGCAGCGCGCACGCATCGAACTCCGCCTTTTCGGCCGGACTTGCCATTTTCGCCTCCGGCGATCGATGTCTGTCTTTTCGCGGACGGTTCAATTCCTAACGGGAAGCGGATTGAATTTGTATGCAATGCCGACGCGAACGTCGCTTATAGCTACTTTGTTCGCGGCGTCAGCCGAATCGGTCGCAACGTTGACGAAGCCGGAAGTCCGAAGGTCGGTGTAGCGGTATTCCACGCGGCCGAAGACGTTATCGGTCAGGGCATAGTCTAGTCCGGCGCCGGCCGTCCAGCCTGCGGCATTCCAGCCCTCACTGACAAACGGAGCAGAGCCGACCAGGCCGTAGTCGTTCGACGGATCGCCCCACGCCCAGCCACCAGTGCCGAAAACAAGGAAGCGGCCGTACGCAAAGCCCAGGCGGCCGCGGATCGACTCGTAATCTTTGATCGTCGTTGAGACGTAGAACGGGCCGCCGGGGAAAGCGCCAGCTGCGCCGAGCGGCGCGTAATACTGATTATTGCCCGTCAGACTGGACCGTTGCCAATCGCCCTCCACGCCAGCCACGAATTGACCGAATTGATAGTTGCCGCCGGCGAAGACCCCGACAATCGGGCCGTGGACGTTGTAGTCGTACGGTGACAGCGGTGCACCCGTCGCGTCGGTGAGAGTGCCTTTGGCGCTGTCCCAGCCAAAGCCGCTGTCGCCGCCGACATAAAGTCCGGTCCACGTGAACGCGGGAGAAAGGGCAGATGCCTCCGCGAGATGTGCCGGCTTGCCGCTATAGGCAGCGGAGAACGTATGGGCCATCGACGCGCCATCGGTCCCGGCAGCGCAGAGGTTGAATTTGTAGTTCACCCCGACATCGACCTCGCTCACTTTGCCGGCCGTCGTCGTTGAGAGTTGCGAAAACGGCAGCGAGATCACGGTCGGGCCATAATCGGTGTAGCGGTATTCAGCGAAGGCGTTCCAGTCCTGCGCGAATGCCATCGCCACTCCGGCGCCGGCGGTCCAGCCACCAAGGTATCTGTTGACCGCCTCATCGGTACCGGCGGTCGCGAGATTGAGCGCCCCGGTGAGTTGCGTGCGTATGTATTGGTTACTCGACCAGACCCAGCCGCCGGTGCCGTAGAGCAGGACGTTGTTGAACGCATAGCCGAGGCGGCCGCGCGCGCTTTCCGCGTCGAATACTCTCAGTTCGTTCGCGCTGGTGCCCGAGGTGTCGGTGATGTTTGTAATTTTGGTGCCGCCCGAGGAGACATCAGCCTCGACGCCAAACACCACCCGGGAAGGCAACATGTAGTCGTAGCCGACTTGGACGCCGCCATGCCAATCCGGCGCGTCAGGGTAAGGCGACGTCGTCGCCGTTCCGGTCGCGGCATTGACTGTACCGCCGCTGGTCTTGGCCCATGACGCGCCGACGTGAGCGCCAAGATGAAGACCCGTCCAGTCGTAGTCTCCCGCCTGCAGCGGGTCAGCGGGAAACGATCGCCTCATCTCGCGCGCCATTTGCGGCATGTTGAGGGTCCCGATTGTCTCTAGCGGGCCGGCCAGCGTCAGACGAAAGGCCAACGGCTCTAGTGGATGATAGGAATAATCCATCACGCCGTTGGCGCAGACTGCCGCCGGCACGGTCGATGGCCCATGGCCCGGATAGCATAAGGCAAAGAGGGCGTCGGTCGTGAGCAGTCCACCGTAGGCGTAGGTGACCTGATCGGTCGAGGAGTTCAACAGATTGAGCGCGTCAAGCTGGATATGCCAGCCATTATCGAAGCGGTAGCCGACGCCGGCGTTGACGACATTCATCGGCGGCGACTGAAAGACGCCGTCCTCGGTCAGCGGTCGCGAGCTGATGTAGCGCCAGCGCAGTGCGCTGAACCAACCGGTCTTCTCGCCAAGTGTGATGCCGGCCGAACCGATCATCCAGGGCGCGTTGTACACATAGTTGCCTGGCGCGTTGCCAATCTGCGCTTGCGGATACCCGGCGAGCGACTCGTAAAGCGCTTCCTGTGTCGTATCGAAGCCGAGAAAGCGGGCGCGCGACAGCGCCAGATTGGCGTCAATATGAAACCAGGACGACAGCCGATAGTCGTTGGTGAATTCGATGCCGGTGCGCTGGCTCGGCAGTCCGGGAGTCGTCGTGCCCTCATCGCCACTGAAGAACAGCTCAGAATCCTGGTGGATGTAGAATAGGCTGATCGAGCTATCGAGGTTCGGTATCGCTTTGGTTCGAACGCCGAATTCGGCGCCGCGTGAGCGCACCAAAAATGGCGTCGCATCTTGGGGCGTTGCCGGATCGCCCGGCACCTCGGTCGTCACGGTCCCGCGCGCATCGTTGCTGTGGTACCCCATGCCGGCGCCAACGAACAATTCGGTGTTGGCAAACGGGCCGATGACCATACGGAATTTAGGGCTGCCGATGGCCTCCCGCGGATTTCCCGAGTTCGCCGGTTGCAGCATTGAATTGACCGATGCCGCATAATAATCGCCGCGCCAACCGACCACCGTTCGCAACCAATTGGTCCAATGCACGGTATTCTCGGCATAGATGGCGGCGTTGCCCTCATTGACATGGTCGACCAGGGTGTTCGATAGAAACTGCCGTGCCACCGTATTGTTTAGCTGGATGTTGATGTCGTCGTCGCGGGTCTGCACGCCGATCACTGTTTCGGTCGGCAACGTGCCCAAGGTCCAGTCGAAGGTACGCGACGCACCTCCGCCGCCGTAAACGCGATCGTCGTGCTGATGGAACTGGTCGCCGGTCACCGGATCGTCCAAGCTCCAAGTAAAATCGTTGAATAGATTCATTGTGTATTTGACGACATAGGCGTTGGCTTTCCACGAACCGTTGTCGGTGGTCTGTGCCACCCTGCCGGACAGGGAGAAGCGGCTGGTGTCGCCGCCATCGGTCGGATCGATCTCGCCGTTGAGGCCGATCTGCCCCGTCGTGTAGGCACGCAGCGCATTCTGTTCGGTCATGTTCCAGGTATTGGTGTAAGCCAACCCGGTCAGTGAGAATCCGTCCGTCGCGGTGCCCTGGGTGTAGCGCAAGAGGCCGCTGAACTTCTTCATATCGTCGGACGTGGTCCACGGTCCGTCGTAGCCGGTCGATTCGCCGGCGTAGAGCAGGTTGCCGCCGCCGAGCTTGGTAGAGCCGAGGGTCAGGTACCTCTGGTAGCCGAAGCTGCCGACGGTGACGGACTCTATGTTATGCGGAACGGTATCCACCACGGAGATGTGCAGGTTGGCGGCGTTTTCGAAGTCGCCGACATCGGCCCAATATGGTCCTTTGCGGATATCCAGCCCGCCCACGGTTTCCGGAATCAGCCAGTTGAGATCGGTGTAGCCCTGGCCATGGGCATGCGTCGGCAGGTTGATCGGGATCTCGTCCCAGAAGACGGCAAGGTCGGTGCCGTGATCGAGATTCCAACCGCGGAGGTAA
>DASXEJ010000342.1 GCA_036490175.1 Pirellulales bacterium
GTTCTGTACGGCGCAGGAAACCTTTGCGACCATCACGGGCTGGGATCAACAGTTGTTCCCCTCGTATATGCTGGTGAACGCCACGATCCGCAATTCTGATGCCGACGACCCCCAAGACACCGACAACGCGGCAGACGACACCGAGCAGGTGACCGTATTGGGCGACCCGCACGGTTTATTGGGAGTTCAGGTCGAAGCGCCCGCCGACAATACGCCGATCACGGTTACTGTCGAATGCAGCGAGATTCTCGAACGGAGCATGTTCCGCGGCACGCTCGCAACCGGGGGCGCGGCGTACAACGTCTTCCCACACATCCGCTACCGCTATCGATCGCTGGTCCGCAACAAGCAAGCGACGCCGCTAGCCATCACCTACACGGTGAAGGTTGGGGACAACGAGCCGGAAAGTTTCGCCGACAATGCCACATTGCGCTCGGTGAACGACTGTCCGTTCGCGATCAAGATGCCCGACGGAGAAGTGATTGACACGTCTTACATGTTTGCCGCCTATGTGAACGAGCAGCATCCGTTTGTCGACAAGCTGCTGCGCGAGGCCCTGGACGATGGCGTCGTCGAGTCGTTCACCGGCTACCAATCCGACGATCCGGACGATCTGTATCGGCAGGTATACGCGCTTTGGCACGCGCTGACTAAGCGCGACGTGCGGTACAGCAGCATCACCGCCTCGGAGGCGACCAGCTCGATGGTCTATTGCCAGCATGTGCGGCTGATCGACGAATCAATCAATAACAGCCAGGCGAATTGCGTCGATGGCGCGGTGCTGCTCGCTTCGATGATGCGCGAGATCAATATCGAGCCCGTCTTGATCGTGCTGCCGCATCATTGCTATGTGGCGTTTTACCTGGATCGCGATCACACCCAGTTGATTGGCCTGGAAACAACGCTCATCGGCGATAAGATCGCCAGCGCACCGTCGCCGCTGCCGGGCGCGCAGAACGTGGTTAACGACAAATGGCGCGCTGAGAATTCATGGCGTTCGTTCTGCGCGGCGGTGGAGTCCGGCACGCAGGATCTCGCAGAGAACCGTGCCAAGTTCGAAGAGGACCCCGACTATCGACAGGTGTCGATCGAAGACGCGCGCGAGTCCGGCATACTGCCGATCGCCTTCGACACAAACAGCCATTTCAAAGCCCGCACGGGAATTCAGGACTAGTGCAGGTCGGGCGGCAATATCTGGGAAAATGATAAGGCGCGTCGATCACCTGTAAGCCGCGCGCCAATATCGCTGCTCGACGCTTATCCCCGCGGCAAACGAAGCAGCCCCACCGACGATTGTTGTATTGTGGGCGGGAAAAAAAGAGCCAGCGATGGGAGTCGAACCCATAACCCCCGCATTACGAACAAGCGAGGGCTGGTCTGAAGTGCATTGCGTATATGGGTTTGCGGCTAGTGTCCAGAATGGTTGCACCATTTGTTGCACCACCGACACTTTTGAGGCGCAAGACCATGATGTCGATCCTTGTCTGCCGCGACCATCTCCCGGTGCCCCAGGTCACGTTGCCGCCGGTCTTCTTTAAGGCCGTATCGCTTATCCTGCTGATCTGCGGTGCCGCCGATGCTCAACTGGCCCAGGTGCCCATTTACAGCGGCCCGGTCCGGTCCCCCAGCACCGGGGGCGTTCTAACCGGCGTGCCGGTTCCCCAGGGCGGTGTCATCATCATCGGCACGTACGGCGTGGGGCGAACCTACAGCGAGCCGATGCCCGGTGCTCGCTTGAACCATGCCATGCGGCATAGGTCGCCTGCCCCCAGGGATCAGCGATCCCATCTAGACGAGCGCCGAGACTTCGTGGGCGAGTGTCACCAACGCTCGGCGGCCCGCCTGGACGCCGAGGACGCGCGGCTCGACGCCGAGTTCAATTCGCAGTTCGCCCCTTGAAACCTGTAACGCATGCCGGCCGCAAACGAGAAGAAATTGGTGGTTTCCCAAACCTTAATTGAGTGACTTGACACCCCTCTGGCGCGTACATACGCTAGAGAATCTGCATTTTTAAGCAGCAAATCTATGCGCTGCGAAGTCTGTATAGGTTGCTTAACGCCAGTGAGTAGCAGATAACTTCGTCGATTTTTCCTACGGTCGCCTCTTTGGTGCGATCGTGAGCGACGTGCTTCACAAGTGCCTTTTTCCCGAGGTCAGTCAATATGAGTCCTGCGCGCGCAACTTTGCATGGCTATCGCTGTTCGGCCGCGACGTATCTACGGCACGCGCTTGTTGCGTTGATATTAATGAATCTTGGCATTGCAGACGCTGCGGCTGTAACGATCGTCGATTTCGGAGTTGCCGCATGGCAAGCAGCGTTCCCCCAACCCATCGCCATCAATAACCAGGGCGATGTCGCCGGCGTCCTCTCCACGGCCGCCGGGCAGGAGCCGTTCGTCTGGCATAACGGTGTCATGACGCCGCTGCCGACGTTGCAGGGTGCCACAGAAATTAGCGTTACAGGCATCAACAATGTAGGGCAGATCGTCGGTTACTCAAACGCCACTGACGGTCTAATGCACGCCGTCGAATGGCAAAACGGCACGATCACAGAATTGCCCAACGAGCCTGGCTATTCGGAAAGCAAGGCGTATGGCATTAACGACGCGGGCCAGATTGTCGGCAGCGTCGATATTGGACCGGCAAATACGACCACTCATTCTGTCATCTGGCAGAATGGTGTCGTCAGTGATGTAAATACAACCGGCGGCACCGCAGCGCTCGGAATTAACAGCAGCGGGCAGGTCGTAGGAGGACAAGTACCGACGATTGCGCTTCCAGCTAACAATGGTTTCCTATGGCAAAACGGCAGCTTGGCCCCGCTGGTTCCGCAAACGTACCTCACGGCAACCGCTATCAACGATCAAGGCTTAATTATCGGGAACCAATCACCGACTTTGGGGAGCCAAACCCAAAATGCCTTTCTCTTGCAAAACGGCGTGCTGACGAATCTCGGCACGAACGGTTATCCCACGAGTTATGCCACTGCGGTCAATGATCTCGGCCAAGTAGTTGGTGTGTCCGATTCAAATGGCTACCGCCCGTTCCTATGGCAAGACGGTCAGATGACATCGCTTAATTCGCTGATGCCAGCGGGTTGGACCTTATCGGGAGTGTTCGGCATTAATGACCACGATCAGATTGTCGGCATCGCCCAAAGTCCCGCCTCGATTCAGCGTGAGGCCGTACTTATAACACTTCCCGAACCTGCCGCGTCCACTCTAGGATTTGTTGCTGGCGCGTTGGCACTTGTGGTTTATGTATGGGGGTATCGGCGGGAGACCTGCAAACGAGCCTGAGCGTCTTCGCGAGGCGCGTAAGTCGGTTGTCAAACAATCTGATATATGCCAGACATCGACCACATCGCGACTGGAATCCTGATCGAGGGCGGCGTTAGCCCAATCGTCGCAGCCTCTGGGTCAGTGATCGAGGAACCGCAACCCCAGACCCCTACCAAGAGGCACCCAGTTGCGGTGATCCTAGCCGCCGTGGCGGCTATCATCACCTTCATCTTGATCCGCACTTTTTAGGCGGCCTTCTCTCGCACCTTGGCTCGCGGTGCCTTTTGTGGCTCATCACCGTCTGGGTCGGTCCATCGTGACAAGTCGATAACGAGAATTCCGCGCTCCGGGATAAGGCCCGCGTCCTTCAAGTCCTGCAAGTATGTAGGAACGTGGCTCAAGTCATACTCCACGGCAACGCGATGGTCGTGGCCAGTAAGATGGCCCGTGGCCCGGCTGAATTCCCAGCGTTTATTTCTTTGTTGACTAACCACGCGCTCAACGTCTTTGTAGTGGACCCTGTATTGACGTTCCTGGACGATGTTCATGGTTGCTTCTCTGAGTAAATCCGGCCGAGCACCACCTAATTACAGTGATGCCCGGCCTCATACCACCCGCGCGCAGGTAAAGTTGAAACGCGGACGGCAAAATGATTCTTTAGCGCGCGGCGAACAGTGCTCGCGAGAACACGGCCATAACGCTAACAGTGGCGAGATCGTCCGAGGCTGTAAGCGTGCATCCGCACCCGTCTCGGTCGAACACCAAGATCGTCTGGTCTGGTTGGACCCAGATCGGACTAGTCTCGATACCATCGCCTCGCGTAATCGTCACGGTCCCTGGCCCCGAGTCCATCACGATTATGTTGCGAAATTTCGCATGCGGCGAGACATCCACGCTTTGACCGTACTCGATTGAATACTCTTCCATACTATCTCCTGCTGTGATTGAAAAGCGCCCGCCGTCCGACCCAAACGAAGGACGGCGGGCGACAGCCGATGCTGACCAAAGACATCGGGCTGTAAGGAGCGGTTCCCGCATGACCAAGAACCGCTCACTGTAAAATGCTGGCGCGAGCGAACCCTCATGCCCGGCCCACGCCAGCCCGGCTCCGCTACCGCTGGAATCAGTAGCGTAGAGCCTTACGGATGTATTACGCCGCCGGTGTGTCAATCCACCGGCGGCCAATCGGACGGGGGGCCCGATCGTTTTAGCGGGGCAACTTTGCGTCTCGTGCTTCCTTCACACGCGAGTCGAAAGCCTTGGTGGCGGCGCGCTGAGCCAACAATTGACCCTCTGTGATTTGCTCCATTGGCGTATCCACGATTGGAGCCTCTTCAAATTGCACAACGGGGGCCGGCGGCTTTCGGAATATGCCGCTCTCGATCTCTGCCTTACGGTTTTTTAGCAGACTGATTCGATCGTCGATCGGCTTCACGGATTCGGCCAACTTCTCGGCCTGCACTTTGCGCCATTCAGCGTCCAAGGAAGAGTAGTCGTCCAAACTGCCGAGCTTGGCGACTTGAACTCTCGCCTCAAATTGCTCCATCTCCTCCGCTGAGTAATCAGGATTGTATTTTGCAGCTTGAAGTTCTTGTTCAGCATGTTGAATGGCGCGGACCCTCTCAGGATCACGGGCATCTGCCTGCCGTTGCTCAACAGTAAGTTGCTGCTGGTCGTGCTCGGCGGCCCATCGCGCGGTTGCTGACTCCGGTGTTTCGCGGCCGTTGTATTGCTGCCATTCACGCTGCGTAACGTGCGCGGGATTGACCGCCGGCGCGACCGTCTGCGGGATCACCACAAGGCGCTTTTCCACTGGCCGCAATTCAGGGTGCTGGACTCCGGTGAGTAGCTCTTGTCCCGTGAGCTTGTGGCCAGCACGTCTATCGAGCACGTCGATAACGGCCGATCCGTGAGCATCTAGCGCCGCTAACGCTGCGTCTCGGGATTGCGTGCTATTTGGATCGAACTTGAACACGCTACCGTCGATGCTGAATTTGTAGTGATCCGCGAAAAGGCTGTAGGGAATTCGACTATTCATTGTTGACCTCTGGTTTCTGTGCCGGTCGAGCCGGCTTAGGTGTCGGTGTTTGGAGAGTGTTCGCCTCTCTAAGGCGACGAAGATCACGGCGGCGCTCGGCCGCCACGTCTTTTAGGTATTGGGAACGGTTCGACTTGCTCATGCGACTCCAAATTGTGCGTACCCAAAGACTGGCATCAGTTTGCTAGCGACTGGCCGAGCAATCTCATACCCGTACTTACGAGAATGCTGCAACTGACGCTGCCACGCCTGTCGCACCTTCGGCAATAAATATGGCCGGGCATTCTTATGCGTGTCGTACACCACACTGGCAAGCCATTCCGCAGGACGCTCTCCAGGGAGGTTCGGCAGAAACGACTCGGGCACGATTACGTGTGCATCGTTGCACGGATCGCAGCAGTCCACGGTGTCTTCCCAGACATGGCAGTACGCAATTCGTGTCAGTGTCGGGCCGGCGCTGACAGGCTGCGCGGGCGTCATGTACGCGAGCAACAGGCGGCCCGGTGCCGGATGCTGTGGTGGCGTCGGGGTGAAGTGAAAGCACAGCCCGACGCGCACAAAAAGCAACTGATCGAAGGCATGGAAGTAGTCCGCCCGCTGGCCCTCTTTTTCGAGAATCATGGCACGCTCCTCAAAGCACGACGCCATTGCCATCGTCGGAACCATCCGACCCGCTTCCTCTGGAATCTGGCAGCATGGTGACACGGCCGCACACTGCCGCAATCAACGAAGTGGCCGGGCGTCGATAGCGTGGGATCGTCCAGGCCGTTGTATTCCAGACCTCGGCTCACGGTCCATTGACGGACGTGTCCGCTGTTGTCATGCGCCCACCCGAGCAACACTTCACCATCAGGAACATTCGGTTCCGTGCTGCTGATGATGCGCTCCAGCCAATACGACAGGTGCCGCGCATGGTGTGCGATCGGCAGTAGTGTGAAGACCTCGCAATGGTATCGGTAGTCGTGGCTCATGTTGCCCCCAGAGGTTGAACGCGCACCTTTCCAGGGCCGCCGTCAAGTACGCGAACCTGGAGGGGATGTCCCTCATAATTGTTGACCCTGATGCGTCGATCCGGCAGCAGATTGACGGGCCATGCAACGCCGTCTTGGCGCTCCAGGATCACCTCGGTTTCACCGAGATTGTCCACGAGCATCCGTCGAGACGCGTCATGTATTACAGTGACATTTTCAAATTCAATCATTCTTCGGTCCTTTATGTTGTGGTGGCAAGAGCCGCCACGGCGCGAAGCGCCGGGCGGTTCCCTGCCAAATTAGCGCGATTGCGCTTTCAGAGTTTCGAGTCGGGCAGGATCGACAAGCGATGCCAGAGCCGCAGCCGTCTCGGGGGACAGGCCGAACTGCAATTGATTTGCGGGCGCACCAACCAGCCCCAGTTGACGTACGACCGCTTCGGCGGCCGATTGCCGGGCAGGATCGTAGGGAACTCGCACACCACGCGAACTGACACTGCGCAGTTCACGCTGCTGTGTGGCGCTCAACTGGTTTGTCGGAAGATGGGTGAGAGCATCGGGTAAATCGGACATAGAAAAAGGACTCCAGGGGTGTGAGGCTTTGGGGCCTCTAAAATCGCCAGCCTTTGCTGGCCGCTAACAAAATCTTTACAGCCCGCTCGGGCTGCTCGCCACATCTTTGTGCGACCGCCTTTACAATTCGGTGGTGCATGACTTCATTAATTGGCCACGGATTGGTCCGACTGATCGTGGGACCAGTGATCTCGTGCTCATCGACACGCGGGAGTGGCTGTCCTTGTGCCCGGTGACGTTTGATCGTGTCGAGTAATGAGCCACGGATCGGATGGACGTGGCCGGTGCGAAGACTTCTGAGCATTAGCTCGTCAACTACGGTGACGAACGCATATCCTGGTATGGAACGGATGCCCTCGGCCATCATCAGGGCCGAGCCGACCAGATCAGCTTCTGTGTGAACTACGTACATCACGACGCCACCGGCGCGAGCGACGATGCCCACTCGTGCTGCCGCAGAAGCCTACGCATATCCTGGCATCGGGCCGCAAAAAACAGATGGTCACCGAAGCAAGTCTTGAGATCGGTAAGAAAACCCTTTGCGATCGTGACAACCGCATCGCGGTCGATTAAAGTGCCCACGTCCTGCGATTGCCTGTGGTGCGTCCGGCTTAGGGCCAAGAGGCTATCATGCAAGCGGATCATCTCCACCTCACTGGCATCGTCACCAGCGCGGAGCTTTGCGTACCGATCCGACAGCCGATGTACTGTCTGCACAATGGCGGCAAGCAGACTGTCGGACGACTCAACGTCGGCGCAGCGCGCGATTGTTTTTTCCCGAAGCGAATCGAGACGGTCCGCGAAGTGCTTGTGGTCGCCGAGTACTGTCTCAACGTCGGAGATCAGGGAATCGAGAGCCGCCCGGATTGTGCCTCGCTCGATTAGCTCGCGCGCGTCCTGGCTTAGTAAAGCACGATGCTTGACCAGCTTCGCTAGGCTGGCATGGAGCTTAAGGGTGCGACCATCGTGATACGCCACGTCTTGGCCAGCGGCGATGGCGTCACTGTGTACCTTTAGACGGGCCTCGGTTTCTCTTATTGCGTTGTCGATTTTGTCGAGCATAGCGTTTCCTGTATTCGGGGTTTGGGTGTTGCCACACGGGGCCTATCCTCGTGCGGGCGTCTTGGACGAAAGTCCAACGTTGATGAGCCGGAATCAGCGTTAGCGTGCTGATCCGCGCCCAGTATTCGGCGTCGGCCTTCTCGGCCTCTGCCACAGCTTCGAGGTCTTCCCGGTCATGGGGTAGGCTGAGTCGGCACGGCAGGCCGAGTCGGCGGATTACTCGGTCGCGCAGGCGAGCGAGTACGTATGGCGAGTGTGATGCTCGTGCATCTCTCGCGTAAATTCGTTCAGCGGCCGTGAGATACTTGGCGATGCCCTCACGGCGGCCGTTGACCCTCACTCGCGCGTAGTGGTCGCCGCGCGGCCTTCGTGTGATGCCCAGGAAATCCCACATTACGCGACCTTGTGCATCAGCACTTTGTCTACAGCGATCAGGAGTGGCTTTGTCTCTTTCAAACGCTCGAAAGCAACGTTGCCGACATACATACGATTAGCGCCGAACTGAGATATTGCAATAAGTTGTGGATAGGAAGTTTTCAGGCGGCATTTACTTGGGGTTTGATTCCATCGATGAATTGAACTCCGGCGATCACGTCGGGTAGCAGTTGTGAGCCGTTCAGCAGCCGCCATCTTTTGGAT